>DXJA01000028.1 GCA_019056875.1 Candidatus Jordarchaeum madagascarense | reverse complement strand
ATTTGGAGAAAAATAAATATTTTCAGTATTTTATGTTGTATCTATTCTTTTCATGCCTAAAACTTAAATAGCAGTTTAATTTTTAAACAACTCAAGGAGTACCGTAAGCTATTTAAGCGGCACTCTAAGCCGAATTGGGGTTGTAATTTGCTAAACAAACATACATCGAAACAGATTATAGGAACCAAAAGCGAGGTTCTGAAGGGAAAAAAGATTGTCCTCTGTATAACGGGCAGCGTAGCGGCTATGGAATGCCCTATAATAGCAAGGGAGCTGATGAGAGACGGAGCAGAAGTTTACGCGGTAATGTCACCAGCAGCCACCAAACTCATTACTCCGGATTTGATGGAATGGGCGACGGGGAACCCCGTGGTGACTCAACTGACGGGAAAGGTGGAACACATATCTCTGGCCGGTGACCATCCCGACACTGCTTCACTGGTTCTTGTTGCTCCTGCAACCGCCAATACAATTAGCAAGATAGCTTACGGGATAGATGATACTCCTCCAACAACCGTGGTTAGTAGTGCTGTAGGTGCCGGTATTCCTATAGTAATAGTTCCTGCTATGCATGAGTCTATGTTTCGTCATCCAATTGTACTTGATAATATTAATCGTTTAAGATCTTTAGGTATGGAATTCGTGGGTCCAAGATTTGAAGAGGGTAAGGCAAAGATTGCACACATAGATACCATCGTAGCTTATGTTTTAGAGGTTTTAACAAGACCCAAGGATATGAAGGGTTTAAGAGTGCTGATTACAGCGGGCCCCACCAGAGAATATATAGACGCTGTTCGGTTCATTAGCAACCCTAGTTCCGGAAAAATGGGTGTTTCTCTGGCGATCTCAAGCATACAAAGGGGAGCGGAAGTAACCCTAGTGTACGGGCCAGGTACGGTGGAACCCCCTCCACTGGCTAAAGTTGTGAGTGTAGAGTCGACGCGAGACATGCTTGAGGCCGTGGTTACAAATCTAAAGAAAGAGCATTACGATATAATGATTTCAACCGCGGCGGTCAGCGATTACGGTCCTGATACAAAGATTGATGCAAAAACTCCGTCAGGTAAAAAGGATTTCGCAGTTAAATTCGTTCCTTTGCCCAAAGTGATTGAAAAAGCCAAAGAGGTTGCACCAGACATCTTTCTGGTGGGATTTAAGGCGGAATATAACATCGCTAAGGAGCAATTGATAACCTGTGCTTTAAACAAAATCAAGAAGGCGAATCTAGACATGATAGTAGCCAATGATATCTCAAAGGAAAATGCAGGTTTTGCATCTAACAGCAACGAAGTATATATAATTGACAAAAGCGGTGAAGTTACACACATTCCCCTAAGTCCAAAGCGAGTGATAGCTTCTAGAATTCTTGACATTGTAGTTAAAAAGTATGAACAAAAGGTTTTGGAGCTTCAAAAGAGTAGCCTAACCCCCAGATCGGCTGAAGAATAATTCACGGTAATAAAATTTTATGGATTAGAAGCCATTAAAATCACTTTTGTGAAGTCTTCAGGGTTGACTCCCACCAATTTGATGTGTTTTTTCTTGAAAAACTTGTGAACCGTGTCACTTACCTCTTCAACAGATATTCCCTTGAGAACTTTTTCGAGTTCTTCAATTTCTTCTTCGGGGTGCATGTAAAAGTCTCCGGTTATGAGGATTTCACTAATTTTTCCTTTGGATATTTTTACTTTAGCTTCCACCAGCTTTCCATCTTTAACTTTTAATTCCGCAGTTCCCACCGCGCTACTCCTCCTTGGACTGTATGGTTATTAGAATTTCTTCATCCTTACCAAGATTTAACTTTTCTCTTTTTCGTGGTATAAGCTTGATGAGCGGCTTTTTTAGATTTATATAGAGTGAAATTCCTCTCAAATCAACTCCTTCGCAACTTATGGAAAGTGGTTTGAGTTTTATCGCGGCGAGGTTTTGCTGTTTCTCAAAGACATTACCAATTTGGAGATCACCAATATACGCTTCTTGGCCCATTTCAAAGTTGTCTTTTTCTAAGAGAACTCCTCCAAAGCCGTAGTGGGGCAGTCCACAATCAAGGATTCCCAGGTCATTATTTATTTTGGTGGGGAATCCATAAAACCTTCCCATTTTAATTATCATGTGTGGGCTAGGTTCTACTATTGTGTAGTCTTTGCTGACATCGATTACTTTGCATTTGAAACTGTTATTGGGGTTTGAATTCTCCTTCTTTTCGGGGTATAGGAGGTGTATGGGGTATGATCCCTTTGCACGTATAGCGTCACCGGGGTTTCTTATTTCTAGGTGAATGTGGGGGTCTGTCCAGAAATTGAAAAATCCACTCCTAATTAGTGTTCCTAGGCGGTCACCAATGTCGAGATTTTCTCCGATTTTTATCAGGGGGTTAACATGGAGTATTTTGATCAGTTGTTTTGGGTTCTCTTCACTTTTGAGTATAATTAAGTAATCGGTTTCTTCGGCGTCGAAATTTTTTCTTATCGGTGTTTTAACTTTCCGAATACTAACCACTTTTCCGGGAGTGGGGCAAGGTGCCTCTGCCCCAAATTTTCCGGGGCCTAGGTAAATGTCGACCGCAATCCCGTGATTGTGAGCATAGTAAGGGGAATTAAACAAAGATATATACTCAAAGCTGTCTAGTAAATAGAGAAAAACACCGCAGCTTTCAGCTAACCTGATTCGCTTAGTCAAATGCGACACCGATAAGAAACGTTATTAAGGTTCAAATTTTTCATAGAAATAAATTATAATTCACATTAGTTTATTAGCCTAATCAATAATGTTAGAAAGACTTAAAATAGTATTGGAAGTCGCTTTAGACAGACATTCCCATTTAAGTCGATAAATCAAATCTAAAAAAATGTTTCTCTGCGATTCGGGTGATATGTAAATGTCCCAATTAAAATTCGTTATTCCAAAAGGATCCCTGCAAGAAGCTACTCTACAACTCTTAAAACAAGCAGGATACAACGTTAAAGCGTTTGAACGTTCCTACCGCCCTTGGATCAATGATTCAGAGATTAACCTCAAACTGCTTAGACCACAGGAGATACCAACCCTAATTCAAGAGGCCGCACACGAATTAGGAATAGCGGGAGAGGACTGGGTTAATGAAAGCGGCGCTGATGTAGAATTACTCTCGAAATTAGATTACGGTAAGGTCGATATAGTGCTAGCAGTACCTAATTCATGGGAAAAAATAAACAACCTATCAGATCTCATTAAAGACTTTAACCGTAGTAGGAAACCTATTCGAATCGCAACAGAGTACATTAATCTAACCTCGAAACAGATTATGCAAAATGATGAGTATCAGAAATACTATGGAGATAAAACCCCCGAGGTAATAACACCCTGGTCTCGTTACGGTGAAAACCCGAATGTTAAGATCATGCTCTCCTTTGGCGCCACAGAGGCAAAACCTCCAGAAGACGCCGACGCCATAGTTGATAACACCGAAACGGGTACCACCCTAAAAAGCAACGAACTAAAAATAATTGAAGTTCTCTCTCAATCACAGGCAGTACTTATAGCGAATAAGAAAGCCTTAAAGGATGAATGGAAAGAAGAAAAAATCCGAGACGTAATGACCCTCATCGTGGGCGCAGTGGAAGCTAGAAAGAAGTTGCACATCTTTATGAACGTTAAAGAAGAAAATATTGAACACCTTTTAGAACAGCTACCTGCCCTCAAACGGCCAACCATCTCACCACTAGCAGGAGCAGAAGGATGGTTCGCATTAAACACGATAATAGCTAAAGAAGACTTCTTAAAACTCATACCAGTTCTACGCAAATTAGCGCAAGGATTAGTAGTCTATGATCCAAAAGGAGTTCTACCTCTAGAAGAAATTAGGAACAGAAAAATCTAATTATTCTATAAAAATTTTGTTGTAAAATTATATAATAATCAGAAGAAGAGGTATTAGAGGTCTAAGACAATCCCATCATCAGTTATATGAAACTCTGTCCAACCAAAGGTTTCCAATTTTCTGCCAAGACCAGATATGCGAATCATACGAGTAAATTTATCATCGGTTTTTTTAAAGTCCATTTCGATTATTCCCTCATAAATATGTTTAAAGGCTGTTAATTCTCTCTCTGTGTGCATACCTTGAGTCAATACACCTATTCCGGTGTTCCTTATTTGCTCGGTTGCTGCTCTTAGATATGAAAGAAGAGTGAAGGCCTTATCGAATCCCACATGCTGAATATAAGTTGATAATGAATAAAAGACGGCCAGTCCACCGAATCCGACCCTTTCACGAGCCGCCTTAATTACGGCTTGGATTTTTGAAAGATTTTTTAAACTGTCTAAAGAAAACTCTTCCCGCTTATAGTTTGTATCATAAAAATACCACATGGTGAATCCATCAATAAATCTAAAAACGTTATTCTTCTCAAGAGGTTCCACAAACCAATTAAAATGAGTCATTTCTTCCCTAATTCTTTGGGGGGCCCTATCCAGTGTAATATAAATTACAGGTTCTCCTCTAGAAGCAGCGTTGTAGGATATCTGGTTTACAAACATTTTTTTTCCAACTTTTGGTGGACCAACTAACAGATAATCTCCAAGGGGAAGACCTCCCCCAAGGAGTTCATCTAATCCTTTTATTCCAGTTTTGAAAAGAGTTTCAACCATTTCTTGGTTATCCCCCTTCAAAACCCGGCAATATTTTTAGTTATTAGCATTGCTCGGATAAGAGATTGGTTATTTTCAGAAAGTTTTTAAAACTGCTGAATTTTATTTTCTGCCCTCTATTTCCCTTATCTTTAGTTCTATATCCTCTTTTTCTATAATTTTTTCTTCAAGTCTTTTTTCGTCTTCTAGTGATCCGAAGCCTGCTTGAACCATAGTTTTGAGATCATTTATTTCTCTCTCAAGTCTTAGTTTCCTCGTTTCCAAGTCTGTTAATTGAACGTAGAGTGGGGTTGTTTCCTCGTCTGGGAGCTCAATCTTTTTTTCGGTTTTATAATCAATCATGTCAAGACCGAGTTCTTTTAATAGGGTCTCATCCTCCTTGCTGAGGAAACTATCGAGTTCTGACTCCTCTTCTTCCCTGACTTCCTCCTCTACAGGTAAACTTTCCCTCTCGCTAACCTCAGGGGTTTCTTCTGTTATAGGTTCTTCCTCGATTCTCTCTGGAATCTCGGTCTCTTCTAGTTGAGTCAGGATTGTTGGTGTTTCAGTGGTTGTTTGCTCTTCCGGGGGCATTTCCTCCTCTGTTGTTTCAATAGTTTCAGGAATAGTTTCGGAGGGGGCAATTTCTGGTTTTGCTATATGTGGTTTTTCTAATTCTTCGGTTTCGGTTAAAATTCTTTCCTCTGCTATTTTTTGTAGGGGTTCTAGGGGGACTTTTGTTTCGGGTTTTACGATTTCGGGGGCCACGGTTTTTACGAGGTCTATTATGGCGTCTATTACGTTACTCACTTGTTTTCGAAGAGAGGTTATCTCATCGGTAAATTCTCTTTTAAGGCTAGAAATTTCTTCTCCGATGTTAACCATTTTGGAATCCATATTATCGACTTTTTCCAAAATTTCGTCTGTTCTAATGTCGGGTTCGATTTCTGTTTTGCTTTTCAGCAGTTCTTCCATGGCACCTATTTTATCAAATTTGGATTCTATCTGTTCAATTCTATTCAGAATCACGTTTAATTCGGGCTTTTTTTCAACTTCGCTCAATAATTCATCGATTTCATTCTTCAATTTGCTCAAACGTTCTCTGGTGCTCATTCGTTTTTTCTCCTTGCCATTGACTCATGAATATATTATTTTTTGTTCTTTTTATAGATATTCTTTGTATATTTTACAATAAAAAAATAGTGGATTGCGAATATCACATTTTTTTCTTAGAAAAATTAAAAAGATTTGAAAGACATATATAAAACAGCAAGTATACAGGAGCCTGGGACTTGGGACTTCAAAGCGTTGGCAAAGAAAATCCGAAAACAAGCAATGGCGAAAACGATTTTAATGAATCGAGTAGTGAATCCAGTACTGAGCAATCAAAATTAATGAACCAATTCACGTCCATGAGAGATAGTATAATCAGT
>DXJA01000279.1 GCA_019056875.1 Candidatus Jordarchaeum madagascarense | reverse complement strand
TTAAAAGTCAAATCCGAAAAATAATTTCTAATCAAGAAAACAAAAATGGAAAAATAGGAGGATTGCCAAATGACGAGAAAAGAGACTGTGTTTGTACCGATTAATACCACAAAGGCAGAAGTTGAAGAATTTTTACCAGTAGAAATAGGAATCTTAGGAGGAACAGGAAACTATGATCCAGCAATATTTGAAAAACCCAAAGAAATCAAAGTTTACACCCCATACGGAGCTCCATCAGACAATGTTATAATTGGACGGGCGAGGGGACGAAAAGTAGCCTTTCTACCAAGACATGGAAGAAATCACTCAATCCCACCACACGGTATTAACTACCGAGCCAACATCTGGGCATTCAAAAGCCTGGGAGCCACAAGAATTATTTCCCCCGCTGCCTGCGGAAGCCTACAACCCGAAACAATAAAACCTGGAGAATTCGTAATCTCGACACAGGTCTTCGACAGAACCTTTGGGCAAAGAAGTGACACATTCTTTGAGGGAGGTGTCGTGGGCCATGTGGAGTTCGCAGATCCTTTCTGCCCTGAGTTAAGGAAGATAGTTATTGATACTGCTCATGAACTGGAGCTTACGATACATGAAGAAGGTACCTATGTTTGCATAAATGGACCAAGGTTCAGCACCAGAGCGGAGAGTCTCTTCTACAAGGGTCAAGGGTTTTCAGTTGTCGGGATGACCTGTTACCCGGAATGTGCCCTAGCGAAGGAAGCAGAGATTTGTATGGTGAATATTTCGATGCCTACAGATGTGGATGTTTACGGTATAATACCAGTTAATGCAGCAGCAGTAGCCGAGAGTATGCGTAAGAACATTGCTAATGTTCGAAAACTATTGTATACTGCTTTAGAGCGAATTCCAAAAGAACGGAAATGTAATTGTGGTAAAGTTCTTGATCTTGCACTGTACTGATTTCAATCATCATCAGGGGGGTTTCCCCTTTATTATTTAGATTGATTTTTTGGTATACACCCTAGATTAGCAATGTTTGTTAAATTTAAATTATTATTTTAATTTAGTTTTTTTATGATGTTGTGTATTTATGTTTCAATATTGTAGGTTTTATTGTTTTTTCGAATATTTTTATACAGAGATTTTCTTTGATTCCATGTTTGTTTACTTTGTTTGGTTTTAGATAAAGATTTTAAGTAGATTTGGTTATTAGATATTATACCGAATTTTTGAGAGGTGCAATTTTTTATGTCTATGAAGAGCCCCGTATCAGATGATGTTTTCTCGAAGTGGTTGGCACGTACTGATCTTGGTAAGCTGGAAAAAATGTTTTCTGTAAAGCGAGTCAAGTTTGAGAGAGCGAATGTTTCTACTGCAGAGTCGGTTAAGAATGTTGAGAAGCACGCAGTATTTTTCTTTCATTCTAGGATGGATCCTTCTACTACTAGGAATATTGAAAAGAAGGTAGTCAACATTGATGAATTGGCAAAAGTGAATTTCTACGATTTTGGAACCAAACAAGTTGATATGACGGGATGGAGAGATAAGAACCTTGTTCCTTTATACTCCTCCATTAAGGAGGTTAATTGTAGTGGTTGCAATGGGAGGGGTTATATTACCTGTGACAAGTGTAAAGGTTCTGGAACTTTTGAGTGTAAGAAGTGTAAGGGAACGGGAAGCATTCCTTGCAACGCCTGTAAGGGGGAAAAGAAACTTTATCTAAAGTTAAGGGTCATGACAGATGAAAAGAAAACCAGTATGGAAATGCCTTACAACTGTGACGTCTGCGGAGGACTTGGAACACTACACTGCGATTACTGTGGTGGCACCGGGAAGGTTGATTGTGACAAGTGTCATGGAGGAGCCAAAAACCCTTGCAGGGAGTGTAAAGGCACTGGCACTCTGTTTGAATACACCATTGGTCCCGTGCCGTTCAAGCCCGCAATTATTCCTAATCTGTTCTTTAGACCTGAATTCGAAAAACACTTGGCAAAAGTGATCGACAAAGAATTCGCTAATATTGAGGGAATAAAGATAAGGGATTACAATAGCCTTACCGAAAAGGAACTCACTCCACAGCTAGGATTCTTCAACAAGGAGGTAAACGATAAAATGAACAAGGTCAAGTCGACTTTCAAGGATTTGGAGAATAAAGCAGCTAAGGGTGGCGAAAAGCCAGAATATCCCATATATGTGTACCCCTTGCTCAAACTAGACGTAGAGACACCAAAGGGTAAAAAATTCAACATCTTTAGTATTGGTGCTGAGAGTGGCTATATCGTGACAGACCACGGATTCTAAAAAATGCCTACCACCCCACCTTTTTAAACCGAGTTTATAAATTTAGAACAAGGATGTAAAAAACAAGTAGATATCCATACTGGAGACCTTTCTACCTTTTTTACCTTTTGGAGTGTACGATTTCTCCGCCGATGATGGTCATTTCAACTTTATTTTTACGTTATTACATGTCTTGTGTACGCGACTCCTAGAGGTGTCAAGTCTACCGTGTCTCCTTCTACGGTAATGAAGAAGATGTCTTTTAGGAATTGAAGATGGAAACCTAGTATTTTTTCATCTAGATTCAAATGGTTTCCAATTTCCCTAAGTGTTAGAGCTTGGTCTTTAAGCATAGTCAGGATTTCTCGCCTAATTGGGTTTTGCATGGCGCGAAGAGCTCTTCTGTGCGCCTCGGTAGGGTCTCCAACCGCCCCGCTCTCATCTAATTTTTGTTTCCAAGCATTAAGGGCCTCTTCACTCATTTCCCTATAGTTTTTATTTCCCAAACAAATCACCCTATTTCTACAGTATTCCTTACAAAAGATGTTTGAAATTATGCTAATTTTGTGTGTATTTAGCTCGGCAAATTGGAAAGGGATTATTATTCCTCCTTTTGCCAAACGGAGGT
>DXJA01000278.1 GCA_019056875.1 Candidatus Jordarchaeum madagascarense | reverse complement strand
CGCTCTTCCGATCTAATACCTTAAAAATAATTAGGTAATATAGTAACAAGTATAATTATAACATTCTTGTATTTGAGGAATTGGATTTGACTCCTGAGCGCCGCGATATAGTTAGTAAGATCTCAGAAATCTTATTGGGAGCGGGCTATAACGTGGCAGAAAGTACAGATGTTCGATCCTGTTGCTTTGATATAGTGGCGCGAAAGGGATTAAGTCTACTTCTTTTAAAAGTGCATGAAAATATTGATGCTCTCAAAGAAGATAACGGTAAAGAACTCAAAATTCTCTCTAGGATGCTTTCTGCTTCCCCCATCGTTATCGGTGATAAAACTAGAAAGGAAATAGTGCAAGACTGTTTTGTATATGAGCGGCAGGGTCTGCCGGCGATTAATACTGATACCTTTGAATGGTTTATTACTGAAAATATTTTTCCTCTGGTACTCGCGAGAAGAGGAGGATTGCATGTTAAGATAGATGGGGAAAGGTTGAGGAGTGAGAGAGAGAAGAGAGAAATGTCTTTTGGAGATTTAGCGAGCAGCGTGGGGGTTTCGCGACGAACCATTTACGAGTATGAGAGAGGTAGCATGGATTCCACATTGGAAACCGCTCTAAGACTTGAAGAGGTGCTAGATATTCCAATAGCAGTGCCTGTTAACGTCATTTCATGGTTAGTTGAAGAGGAGGAAATTCCCGAGCAGGAGGCTGAAGATGAGTTACAGGAGGAAGTTCGTAAAACTCTTTGTGAGCTGGGGCTAAAGGTGGTTTTGGCTAGAAAAGCCCCATTTGACGCATTAACCGCGGATCAAAAGGATCAACAAAAAGTGGTAATCACCGGGTTAGGTTATGCTCAGGAGAAAAGAATCGAGCAGAGGATAATCTCGGTGGAGAAAGTTTCCCAAGTAGCCCAAAAATATGCCATGTTTGTTATTGATAAAGACAAAATTAAAAAAATCTCTACTGAAGTCCCAGTAATACCCAAAGAAGAACTTCAAGCAATCGAGGAACCGGAAGACCTATTTAAAATGATAGATGGAAGGCATGGTCTCAGAACAATCAAAAACTAAACTATTTCTCGTTCTCAGTAAAGTTTTCTAAATTGGTTTGCTTTATCTCGCTCAAAATTTTTTTTGCTGTTATCCATGAATGCCTAGCAAAGCTTGGAAGTTCACCGTTCTTTATAACCCACTCTTTTAAAAAAGAAATGGTTCTGGGATCATGACAGTAGCCTGATCCAATATCTCCAAATCTTTTTAACTCATTCACTATTTTGTCCCGCTCAACTTTGGCTAGAATAGAAGCTGCGCTTACCACGGGGATATCATAATCGGCTCTATGCTGGGATACCAATTTTGTATCCACTACCAGATTGTTTTTAATCCTTTGAGAGAACCTTTCTGGGTTAACATCAGCGGCATCAACATATGTTATATCGGGGTTAAGCTGGTTTATTATCTCTGCGAAACATTGTGCTTCAAGCTTGTTTAAATTCAAACCGTTAGCTCTAGCGTCGTCAATTTCCTTTGGGCTCACAACCTTCATTGATGTCTTGATTGCCAGTTTTAATATAACAATCGCAAAACTTTCCCTTTTGGAGGGTTGAAGAAGCTTTGAGTCTTTTACCCCTAATCCTATTAACTCTGGAATGTCATTTTCCTCTATTAGAACACCAGCAAAAACTAGGGGCCCCAAAACTGGTCCCCGGCCGGCTTCGTCTACGCCTGCAATAAACATAGAAAGTTCTCTCCCATTTATACTGTCGGCAATCTCTATGAGAAAGTTCATTACTCCTAATTTAAATTATACTGTTTGATTAAGGTGGTGTACTTTCAACTTGGATGATTACAAAATACGCGTTTTTCATGAGGGCGCGGTAGATTTCTATGCTTACGGGCCAGACCCTGAATTGTATGCTGAAATTCGAGAAGAGTATACGCCTTCCAAGACACCGGTTTTTTACAATCCTGTGATGAAGTTAAATCGAGACATAGCGGTATATGCAATACGGGCTTTTCAGCATATAACAAAAAGAAGCTTAAGAATCTGTGAACCCTTGACTGGTTGTGGTGTACGTGGAATTCGCTTAGCAATGGAGGCTAATGGGGTAGATAACATAATAATTAATGACATTATTCCTGAGGCTTACGAGACTGCTAAAAAGAACGTAGAACTACACAACTTGCAGGGGCGGATCCAGGTTTATAATGAGGACGCTAATCTTTTGCTTACTGAAAATGCGTTTCCTAAGAAAAGATTCGATGTTATCGACATAGATCCTTTTGGTTCACCAGTTCCGTTTCTGGACTCCGCCTTGAGGGCTGTGCGTAAGAATGATGGTTTGCTGTGCTTGACCGCTACTGATATGGCTCCACTTTGCGGAGTGCATGTAAATGCTTGTATTAGAAAGTATGGTGGGGTTCCCTTAAGAACCATGTATTGCCATGAGATTGCGGTAAGACTGCTTATATCTTGCTCAGTTTTAACCGCAGCAAAGAGAGAGATAGCATTAATTCCCCTTCTCTCTCATTCAACTGATCATTATATACGCACTTATCTTAAAACAAGTCCTGGAGCGAAGAATGCAGACGAATCGGTTAAACAAGTAGGTTATCTCATACACTGCCCCCATTGCAATTTCCGCCAACTAAAACCGGGGATAGCTAGTTCCTTAAATAATATGTGCCCTTTTTGTGGAGGGAATACTAAGATTGCGGGGCCTTTGTGGTGTGGAAAAATCCAATCTAGAGAATTTGTTAATCAAACACTAGAAAATGCTGAAATAGACGGAGATAGAAAAGCCATAAAACTTCTGGGCTTAATTCTTGAGGAGGCGGATGCTCCGGCTACTTACTATGATTTGCACAGTCTGTGTGACCAGCTTAACTTACCCTGCCCTGCATTAGACAAAATTATCCATATTTTGAGAACGAATGGTTATATCGTTACCCAAACCCACTTTAAAAACAACTCTATAAAAACTAACGCACATGTTTCAGAAATATTAACAATAATAAGGAAAGCTCAGTGATCTTCTGCAGAATTATTCAAAAATAATATTAATCTCAAAGATATCTAAACCATAGTTGAATTTACTTGAAAAATAACGTTTCAAGTAGGTACCGCTACAAAATATAAATTTTGTGGGTTGAACAAAATGAAACATGAAAATAACCATCGTGATAAAATAGAACACCATAACCATAGACATGAGCACGAGAAAGAGGATCATCTTAACCTACAGGGAACTCAACGATTGAAAGCTCTAATCTCCTACTGGATTGAACACAACACTGGTCATTTGGAAAAAATAAGAGAGTACGCTAAGCTCTCCGAAGAGAAAGGCACAAGTGAAGTTGCAGAACATCTAAATGAGGCTGCAAATCACATGCAAAAAGCTATAGATGCCCTTGAATCAGCTTTAAAACATGTATGAAAGTCACAATCTTTAAAAAAGGATATTTAGAATTTATTTGATAATTTCTCACCGTATTAAAAGTTACCGTAGATTTACTTCAAACATTACCTTTCTTCAAACTTCCTTTTCGAATATGGAATTTTAAGAGTTGAATAATATCTTGGAAGTAAATCTTGGTTCTTGAGTTTCGATTTATACGATTATTTCGAGCTCCAACTTTTCTATGAGTTCTTTGTATCGGTTTCTAATTGTTACCTCGGTTACTCCTGCGGCTTCTGAGATTTCTCGTTGTGTTCGTCTTTCATTCATCAAAACACTGGAAATATATACTACAGCTGCTGCTAAGCCTGTGGGGCCTCTTCCTGATGTGAGTCCTTTCTCGTATGCTTTTTGCATTAATTCTATGGCTTTTTTCTGCGCAGATCCTGATAGATTTAGGGCGTTTGAAAATCTCGGTATAAACTCCATCGGATTAATTGGTGGTATTTCGATTTTGAGTTCTCTGGCTATGAATCTGTAGCTTCTTCCCACCTCTTTTTTTCCAACTCCGGAAATTTCGGCTATCTCGTCTAGGGTTCTGGGTATCTTGCCCTTTCTGCAGGCTGCATAAAGTGCTGCTGCTGCTACTCCTTCTATGGATCTTCCTCTTATTAATCGATGTTCCACCGCTTTTCTGTATATTATTGCGGTTTCTTCCCGTATGTTTTGTGATAGTCCCAAGTTTGATGACATGCGGCTTACTTCAGATAGTGCAAAGGCCAAGTTCCTTTCGGATGGATCCGACACTCTTATTCTTCTATGCCACTTTCTTAAACGGTATATCTGTGCCCTCTTACGTGGTGTCAGATCCTTTCCTTGGCTATCCTTATTACGCCAGTCAATTAACGTTGACAGTCCCTTATCATGCATTGTGTAGGTGGTTGGTCCTCCAACCCTCATTCTCTTCTCCCTTTGTTCTTGGTTAAAGTACCTCCACTCTGGTCCAGTATCGACCAGATGATCCTTAATAACAAGCCCGCAATTTGTGCAAATTAGTTCAGCTCTAACATAATCTTTTATCAAAACACCGTTATTACATTCCGGACAATAAAAAACAGCGTCCTCTCTCTCCTCCTGGTTTTCCAGTTCAGCCATGAAGACCACCCCCTTGGATACTGATGGTTTATTTCCTTGTTTTGGAATATCTCTGTTTTTTCTTATTTACGAGTTCATATAGAACCTCATCTACCAATTTTTCGGCGATATCAGGTTCCACCTGAGGCTTGATAGATACATAAGGCGTTTTCACAGGCCCCAAAACGTCGAAAATCTGACCTACCTCTCTCATATTCTTGGTCACCACTTTTGAGCCAATTTTCGGGGTGAAATTTACACGGAGTATTAAATCGCCGCGTGTTGTCCTATGTAAGGGTTTGCCAAGCCTCCTCAATTCTTCTCCCTTATGAGAATTGATAATTTGGTTTTGGATTACTGTGTAATAAATTTTATGCCAAAAATTCTCGACCAACCAGAGGATGCTATCCTCTTTTATGGTCTCTTTCCTTTTTCCTTTTCCTCGCCTTACTTAGTATTGTAGCTACTGCCTTAATCACTTCATTCTTATTCAAATCATCCTTAGCAATGAGGATTCTTCCTCGCTTATTCCACCAGTTATTTGGGTAAGCCGATTCGGTATCCATCTCGAATTCGTAACCCAGTCTCTTTGAAATCAATGCGAGTTCCTCTATGTTGGGTGCCGGAACAGAAATGTTGAGTGGCACTCTGCGTCCTTTTCCTCGGGTTAGTTTTGAGTCGAAGTATTCTGGATAAAGTATTATCTTGTCTTTTTTTCTCATTTGCATCACCCAGCGATTTCTCCAGAAAAAACTAATTTAGTTTTAGAGAAAGGAGTTTATAGCGTACATATCTCTGATAATGTTTTTAAGTTTGCTGATTACTAAGTTTTGTGGTGCGTTACCGTTGCATGAATTATCTACAGCTGTTTCCATTGTTGAAACTGTTACAAGAGTAGCAGAAGCAAATAATGTGAAAAAAATTCTAGAGATTAATGTTGAGATTGGTCAATTTACCTTCATAAATCCGGAGCAGCTGAGATTTCTATTCGAAATTGCTGCTGACAAAACTCCTTTGAAAGACTCCAAACTTAACATCTCCATTGTTTCGGGAAAAATTCACTGCAATGATTGTGGATATTCTGGAGACGTAATCTCTGAGGAGGACCAGAAAAAAGCACATCTACTTCCACTGGTAGGATTCACTGCCAAATGTCCGGAATGCAATAGCAGCAATACCGAGATAATAGGTGGCAGACAATTAAATATAAAAAATATTAAAGCCGAGGTTGACGAAGAAACCCCTCAAAATTAGAATTTTCACTTAAAGTAAAACTTAGAATAGGAGCCAACATATGAATTTTAGACTTTAAAAAT
>DXJA01000277.1 GCA_019056875.1 Candidatus Jordarchaeum madagascarense | reverse complement strand
CTATTTTCTCCATCATTATTCCGCCTAGAGCGATTAACCAGGTCTATAAGGATTTTGAGAGGAAAAATTTTAGGATGTGGACTTGGATTATTGAGAGGTTTGAGAGCGTTCTCTCGTTTGATTTTTACGACGAGGATAATGGGGTTTGGAGCATTGATTGGAATTCCTGGTCTCTTTATCTGGGTAATGTGCTCAGCAAGGGTTGGGATAAGGTTATTCCGCAGGAAGAGAAAAAGGGTAGGGCTCCTCCTTTATTGGGACCTTCGGAAAAGGTGAAGGGTATCAGTGAGAGGGATCTGGTGTTGATTGATGCTTGGCTTAAAAATTTTGATGTGACCACTCAGGATTTGAGCCGGGACCTAGGTTACAATGTGCGCTCTGTGGCTAGGGCTAAGGAGAATCTCCTAAAAAGGGGGGTACTTCAGCTGTTTATGGGTATGGATCACATAGGTTTGAATGAGCACATACTTTTTATCGTGGAATCGGATGTTGACACGCTTTATTCATTTGCGGTGGCTATCAGGAGGCTTCCCAAAGCGTGGATCTATTGGATGAGGTCTCTTAAGGGGGATAGTTCTCTAGCGTGCTGGTTGGAAGCCCCACCGGGGAGTATCACGCCTCTTGAGAGGGCTGTTCGGAGGACGCTGCGCCCACTGGCAGAGTATAAATTGTTTTTCAGAAGTATTCAGGAAGGAAGTCGCGCCGCTCTAAGAGAGCTATTCGATGCGCGTAACAAGACTTGGAAGTGGAGTCCGGACATACTAAAAGTTAAGACGAGGAAAGAGCTGGAAAAAGAGAAATAGTGGAAAGCCCTCCCTTTGCAAAAATAGAATTTTTAAGCCTCTCAAGGGGATGGAGAAGGAATGAATTTGGGGGGTCGGGTCATTTTGAATTTGGATTTTTCTTGTATTCTAAAACTTTGGGGTTTATGAGGTGGGGTGGGGTTTCGTTGTTCAAAGCTTTTACCGTGTTTTGGGCTGCTAAAACCGCCATTCTTGTTCTGGTTTCTAACGTTGCGGATCCGATGTGAGGTGTGAGGACTACATTTTTTAGTTTTAATAGGGGGTTATCGGCGCTTATGGGTTCTTGGTCGAATACGTCGAGTGCTGCTCCTCTTATTTTTCCCTCCACGAGTGCCTGGTAAAGGGCTTGCTCATCCACTACTGGGCCCCGTGAGGTGTTGATGAGGTAGGCGGTTTTTTTCATTTGGTTTAATTCTTTTTTGCCGATCAGGTCTTTGGTTTCGCTGGTTAGGGGTACATGGAGTGAGATAAAGTCTGATTTTGAGAGGAGCTCCTTGAGGGAGGCATATTTTGCTCCTACACTTTTTTCTTTTTCGGGGTCTCTTTGGGGCTGGTAGTAAATTATTTTCATTTTGAAGCACTTGGCTCTCTTGGCGATCTCTGAGCCTATTCTTCCCAATCCTATGATTCCGAGTGTTTTGTCTTTTAGGTCTGATCCAAGGAGTAGGTTTGGGTCCCAGCCTTTCCATTGTCCTGTTCTCACGAAAGAGTCTGCCTCGGGGATTCTTCGGGCAACAGCCAGAAGTAGTGTGAAAGCTAGGTCAGCGGTGGCATCATCCAGCACTCCTGGGGTGTTGGTTACGTAGATTCCTCTTCTGGTTGCAGTCTCCACATCTATGTTGTCATAGCCTACTGCGACGTTTGATATGACAATGAGCTGTTTTCCGTGATTTATTATTTCGGCGTCTATTTGGTCGGTGAGCAGGGTTACAAGTCCTTGGGCGTCTTTAACCTGCTCGATGATTTCATTCTTCTCCGGTGGAAGGTCCCCTGAATGAACTGTAACTTTTGCGTTTTGCATTAGGATTTGAAGCGCCTCCTCCGCGATTTGCCGAGTTACAAAAACTTTTTTCAATTCTACCACCATGGGCCGATTAATTCTATTTATTTAGAATACTTTTGTGAAAGGTATAAAATATTGTGAGCATTCTAGTTTTTAATAAGTTATTCACCATTTCCGTCATGGTTTGATGGTTCTTTTTTATTGGGGATTAGGGAGCTGTGATAAAAAAGCTTAATAGATTATAATTGGAAGGGAATTAAGCAAGTGAAATTGTTAATAGGCAAGATATAGGATGAATTAGAAGGTTTTAGATTGTAAGGAGGAAAAGTAATGGTAAAGGGTCAGAGCCTTATCGATGCAATAAACAGCGAATTTGAAAAGTTACAAAAAAACCTAAAGTCAATTGACTTTGAAGATTTTATGAAGCTCGAGGAGCATATCAAAAAGGCAAACAGAATTTTTATCACGGGTAAGGGAAGGTCTTCTTTTGTGGGTATGATGTTTGCGATGCGTTTACTTCAGAAGGGGTACAAGGTTTACTTTATAAGCATTGAGATGACTGATCTCATTCCACCAATAGGGGAAGGTGACCTGCTCATAGCCATTTCTGGTAGCGGTGAAACAACTGAAGTTTTAACCGTTGCCAAGGCAACTAAGGAATCAAAAGGAACAGTCATTGCTATAACATCGTGGCGGGATTCAACTCTAGGCGAAACCGCTGACGAGGCTATTAAAATCGTGGGAAGAGCCAAATCCTCGGAGCAGAGCTTTGTGGGAAGAGAAGTCAAAGGTACACTTGAACCTCCCGGAGCTTACTTTGAAATTCTATCCACAATAGTGCTAGAATCGCTGGCAACGCAAATAAAACCCAAAGAATAAAAGTTAAAAAATAAGATTATCCTAAAAACCTGACGAACAGCTGACCCATATATCTCAGAAATTGAGTTTTGAAACGTGTAGACTAGACTGTACAATTGGTTCTGTAATGGTTTATTTTCACTTTTTCTTGTTTTGAGTTCGACTTTCACGTGGATTTTTCTACTTCCAGAAGGATTTCTTCTATTTCTTTCTTGTAGGTTTTGGTAAGTTCCTGGGCTTTTGTCTCAGTTTGTGCTTCTGCGAATATATCGAATACGGGTTCATCTGATGAGGGACGGACTAGAACCCAGCCCGAATCAAAGAATATTTTAATTCCATCAATCACGTCGAATGTTTCCCCTTCTGCGTTTTCTAGAAGTGTTCTCATAATTAATCCCCTGTGTTGGAGTGGTGTTGGTACTGATTCTTTCAGAGTGTAGAATCTGGGAATTTCGTTTATTACCTCGGAAAGGGTTAGTTTTGTTCTCGCTAGAAATTCAAGTAGTTTAGCGACGCTGATGACGCCGTCACGGAAGGGGTGTATCTTTGGAAAGATGAAGCCTCCTGTTTCGTCTCCCCCAAATACTGCTTTGTGTTGTATCACGGCCTCTGCCAGAGGTCTTAATCCCAGCTTGGTTCTAATCGTCTCTCCTTTAAATTCTGAAACTATGATGTCTACGATTTGGCTCGTGCTAATTGGCACTACTATTTTGTTTCCTTTACCGAATTCGGTTAGAACCGCTTGGGCTAAGAGAGCAACCGATGTATCACCACTCACCACTTCACCTTTATCGTCAACAAATAATACTCTATCCGCATCACTATCAAACGTGGCACCCAGATCAGCGTCTAGGGCTTTCACCGTTTTTCTGAGGGTAAAGAGAGAGTCAGCGGCAGAAGGTAAGGCTCTTTTAGGAATAGACTCCCCGAAAGAAGCGTTAAGAGTAACAACCTCGCATCCCAGATCTCTAAGAAACACTGGCGCAATCATTGAACTGCTTCCTTCAGCGCAATCTATTACTACCCGCATTTTGGGGGATGATAACAATTCTGTGTTCACATGATTCAGAGAGGCTTCAAGATAGGATTCCAGAAAACGAGTGGGATAAAGTATATCACCAACACCTAAAGGCTCGCTCCTCTTTAATGCTTCTTTGAAGAAAATGTCTTCAACTTTTTTTTGTTCCGCCTCATTCAGGTCTATTCCTTGGGAGTCAAAAATTCTAATGTTTATCAGGTTTTCGTTTTCGCGGGGAACTGTTATGGATATCCCGCCCTCAGCGTTGTGGACTCTAACAGCCTCCTCTATTATGGGTGTGGGTAGCACTCTAAGGTTATAGACATTCACTCCTGTGGACTGAAGCCCAGCTATCATTGCTCTTTTAATCATTCGGGATATAAGATATGTGTCTCTGCCAATCGCTACCTTTGAGCCTTCTCCCAGATAGGTTCCGAACGCCGCTCCCAGTTTTGAGGCGAATTCTGGCGTGATTTCCAAATTGGCAAGGCCGGAGATACCGTAATCCCCAAAGAGGCTCTTCTTCCACATGACCCCCCATATTATATTCATATTCACAATAGAATTCTTCTGAACCACCTTATCGGGCCAAATGAGAATATCCTCTTGCACCAGACTTTCCGGACCCAAAATACAATCATCGCCAATAATTGCTCCATCAAGCACTCTGCTCTTCTCACCCACCTCACACCTTTCACCCACCACACAGGAACGAAGAGAAGCCATTTTATGTATAGAGCTATTACTCCAAATAACGGAACGACTTATCCGGGCACCTTCACCCACGTAACAACCGGCCCCAACCACGCTGAAACGGTCAATAACCGCACCTCGATTTATTCGGCAGAAGTCCCCGATTACCGCAGGGGGGTAAATCTCACAGTCATCATCTATCCGGGCCCCTTCCCCAATCCACAAACCATCCTTAACCTTCTTATAGGGAAATTCCACCCTCATAGAACCCTTAAGAACATCATAATTAGCTTCCAAATATTTTTGCGGATTTCCAATATCCAACCAGTAACTATCAATCATATACCCAAACAACTTTTTATTATCGGAAAGCATTTTCGGAAAAACATCCTTACTAAAATCGTATTCCCTATTCTCCGGTATCAGCCCCAAAATCTCAGGTTCCATAACGTAAATACCCGCGTTGATTATATCGCTAAAAACCTCACCCCAACTCGGTTTCTCAAGAAAACGTGTTATAAAACCGTCCTCATCCACAAAAACAATACCAAACGCAGTGGGGCTAACTGACCTAGCCAACGCTATCGAGGCCAGAGTCCCATTCCTACGATGCTCAGCCAGGAATTTATCCAAATTAATATCGGTTAACACGTCACCACTGGCAACAATGAAAGTATCTGAAATGTGTTTCTGGGCATGTTTTACCGCCCCCGCAGTTCCCAAAGGAGTTTTCTCATAGGAATAAATCAGTTTAACTCCGAACCTTGAACCATCACCAAAATACTGTTCAAACTTATCACTCAGATAGCCCAAAGATATGACTATATCGCTTATCCCATGTCTCCGGAGAAGTCTTATCATGTGTTCCATTATAGGAATACCGCCTACAGGCACCAAGGGTTTTGGCATATTCACCGTCAAAGGCCTTAACCTTGTTCCCTTACCACCAGCCAAGATAATTGCCTGCATAACAACCCGCTTCCCAACTTTTAAATTAAATAACTGTATTTACGATTTTAATCTTTCCACCTTAATCCCTCTAAGAGATTAGACCTAAAAAGTTTAATCCATAAGGAAGCCCTAAGAGAACAGTCGATAGCTATAAGTACCAGCAAGAGAGGGATATTAAAAAGATACTCAACCAGTTTACACGGGTGAGGATCATGGATATTAGAGAAATGCCGGACAAAGCATACTTCCCGCTCGGAAGACGGGGCATGGAAGCATTCAACCTCAGAGAATGCATGAAATGCGGAAACGAGAACGAAGAAGAACTAGAACTCCTAGACAAACAAGATGTCACAGAAAAAGAGGAAAACAATCTCTTGAACATAAAAACCTACAAAGTCAAGTGCAACAAATGCGGCGCAACATACAAGATAATCATAAAAAGCCTCTACACAAATGAGCAAACAGAAGAAAACAGAATGGTCTCCACAGTACACTACACAGAAAACGGAGAAGAACAATGGCTAGGAGTATTCTAAAAACCATTATAATCAAAAGTGATCCAAGAGGAAAATAACTCTGCATTCTCGAGCGAGCGGATACCACTTTTTGTAAACGTTCTTTTTCTAGTTAATATTTGGCCTATTTTTTGGCTAGTTGGGTACTGATAAAATTTATATCTGTGGGAGCTATTTGTCGTGTAGAGCATGATGTAGTAAACTACATAAAAATTTCCTAAAATACACATAAACATTAAATAAAAAGAAACCCCAACCAAAAGAGGGCGGCAAAACACAACAGAAGAACACACAGAGAAGTTCAACCAAGACAACAAAATTCCAAAGCGGAAACCTTTGCAAAATCTTAATAAATAAAATCAGTAAAACGTCTAGCCGTTCAGATTAAACAACAAATCAAACATGGAGGAAAAATAATGAGCTACAACAAAATCACAAAGGAAATAGTAAACAAATTAGAAAACATAGTGGGAAAAGAATACGTCAGCGACAAAGTCCCCATGAGATACGCCTACGTATCAAAAGGAATCATGGGCCTCGAATCCCTCCCAGCAGAAGCAATAGTGCGTCCAAAAAACAAAGAAGAAATCAGAGAAATACTCATGCTAGCCAACGAAAACAAGATTCCAGTAACACCAGTAGCCGGAGGACTAAGCGGAGGTTTCGCCTCACCACTAATAGAACCGAGCGGAATCCTACTCGACCTATCAAGAATGGATCAAATCCTAGAAATCGACACAGACGCCAGATACATGGTCGTCGAACCAGGAGTCAGAAGCGGAACAGTCTGGGCATACTTCAGAAAAAACTACCCCGACTGGGCACCCCCAGTCCCGGACGGAGCCCCCCCAGCCGCAACCGTCATGGGTGATGCTTTGGAAAGAGGATTCAGCATGGTGACCGGCAGATACGGCCCCCAAGCAGACATGATACTAGGAACAGAAGTAGTGGTCCCCACAGGAGAAATCCTATACACGGGAAGCTGGGCATTACCAGGAGCCAAACCCTTCTATAAATGGGGCATCGGACCAGACATTGGAGGACTATTCCTAGGTGCACAGGGAACAATGGGAGTCATCACCAAAGCAGCGGTAAAGATTGTCCCCCACCCACACTACAAAACAGTAGTAGTCTACGGAATGGACAACCCATACGACATGCAAGATGCAACGCTCGAAGTATCCAAGTACGAAATGGGCATAGCGGATCACTGCGTTATGGTGCAAGGAGGAAATTATCCCATAGCTATGGCTAGGTGGCCTGAGGATAAGGTTCCTACGGACTTTAGTTTCTGGAAAGAGATGGGTTTTACTGAGTGGTGGATGAATTTTGAGGTCTGGGCGCATAGCCAAGAAGAGATGGATTTTGTGACTGGAAGAATCAATGAGATCATGAAGGATTATGAGGCGAAGACTGGTCATAGTCTGCCGGAGCAGAAGCTTCACCCTAAGCAGATTGCGAGTAGGTTAAAGAAGCCGAATAAGATTGCTATTCCGTACTCGTTGTGGAACGCGGGATTTCTGTTTATCACTTGGTATACTCCTTGGAAGGACTGTGCTGAGTTCGCCGAAATCTACAATGAGAAGATGGTGGAGTATGGTTTCCCGCCGGTGATGTGGATTGCGAGCATTGACCATTGTCGGCAGGCTATATGTATGCCAATTGTGTGCTATGATGCCACTAAACCAGGTGACATTGATAAGGTGCAGCAGCTCAACCGTGAAACCACTGAGATATTCATGGAGAAAGGTTGGGTGGAGTATAGGCCAGATCCTTACGTGCATGCTCCGATGATGTATAGTAGGGCTAAGACCTATCATGAGATCCTCAAAAAGATTAGGGCGATTTGGGATCCTAACTACATCATGCATCCTGGAAGACTTGCGATTCCTTAGGAGGTTATTTAAAAATGGAAAGATTGGAAAAAATGAAAAAACAAATCTATCGATGCATTCACTGTGGAGCTTGTAGGTTTGCATACTCAGGTGAACCAGACAAAGAAGGAATAGGCGAGCATGAGGGTACCCTCTACGAAGGGATAGTGGTGGGGTGCCCTGCTGGAAATCTTCACGAGTGGGAAGGCTTTTATAACTCTGGTAAAATGTGGATGGCAAGGGCGGTTCTTGAGGAAGACCTTATACCGGACGAAGATATGAGGGATATTATATTTCAGTGTACCACTTGTGGAAGCTGTGAAGCGCAGTGTGAAAACAAGATTTCCACCGTCGATGTGATCGAAGCTCTTAGAGCCGCACTGGTAGAGAGAGGTGTGCCTCTTGGAGAGAAAACAGCACGACTAAGCGCCACAGTAAAGGAAATGAACAATCCTTACGTAGAGCCTCACGCAGAGAGAACCAGCTGGTTTAAAGGAGAGAAAAACCTTGACGTTAAAACCGCTTACTTCGTGGGATGCACCGCATCATACAGAATCAAGAATGTGGCCGAGGCTACGGAACGTCTGTTTAGAAAACTGGGAGAACCATTGGCCATACTAGAGGATGAGGTGTGCTGTGGCTCACCATTATTCAGGACTGGACAAATGGAACAGGCAACACGAGTTATGAATCAGAATATTGAAACATTCAGTAAATTTGACACTGTAGTGTTTAGCTGTGCAGGATGCTATAGAACTATCAAAGTAGACTATCCAAAACTCACGGGAAAGGAACTACCGTTCAAACCCGTCCATACGCTAGAATTTGTAGCAGATCTAATGAAACAGGGGAAGCTCAAAGTAGAAAAGGAGTTCAAGAAGATAGTAACATGGCACGATCCCTGCCACCTTACGAGACATGTTGCATCTGACTTGGAAAGGAGACGTCTAGAGGAAAGTAACAACTGGTTTTTGGACAGCAGAGCAATAAAAAAAGAAAAGGAAGCGTGGTATGACCTCCCGAGATATGTACTTAGCCAGATACCGGGTGTTGAGTTCAGAGAGATGTACAGAATCAAAGAAAACACTTGGTGCTGCGGCGCGGGAGGCGGTGTTAAAACCCAGTATCCAGAACTGGCTATGGATTCGGTGTTCGAAAGGATTAAGGAAGCTGAGGCAACAGGTGCCGAAGCACTAGTTACGTCGTGTCCTTTCTGTTGGCTTAACTTTAGGGATGGCATCAGAGATTCCGGCAGCAAGTTGGAACTCTATGAGCTAATTGAGCTTTTAGACACCTTGATTGACTAAGTCCGTTTCCTTCCTTTTTCCCTTTATTTTCTTTTATAATTTGATCTTCTTGTTTGAATGTGGTGGTTTACTTGAATGTGAAAATGGCTATAGAGGCGCTGGCAAGTAGGAATCGACAAGCTTTAATGTATTTGCTTTTTGAGAATAAGAAGTTGAGTTTTGAATCGTTAATGGGGCAACTGGGTTTTGAGCGTGATTTTGCCTCTAAGTTTCGGAAGAGATATCTTGAGCCTCTTACTGAGGCGGGATTCATAGGAAATGAGAATGGTTATTTTGTTTTGACGCCGCGGGGTTTTCTGGCAATTGACTTGTTTGGGGATGTTGATTGTTTAAAATTGTATGGTAAGTTACGCTATTTGTTGGCTTTGGAAGCTCCAAAGACTACTAGGCAGCTTATGCGTTTTTTGGGTGTGAGTAGACGCACGTGCTGGTCTCAGCTAGAGAAGCTTAAAAATATGGGGTTTGTGAAGACTGTTAAGATTCGCTATAAGCTGAAGGATGATGTTAATCTAGATTTTGACCAATTGCCGGGTTACCTGAAAAAAATCGTTAAAATTATGGGTAGGCGGGCGGTTTCCCCTGCGGATATTGCTCAGGCTACTGGGCAGAGGGAGAGTTCTATTTATTCCCGAATGTCTGACCTTATGAGAAGCGGCTTTGTGGAATATGCGGGTCCTGAGCCTCCTCCCAAGAATATTTTTCACATTTATCACAAGCTCACCCAGAAAGGTGTCGAGGTTGTTCAGAAAATCAGATCCTTCGAAAATGTGTTGTTTTGTATGTTATGTATTACGGATCTGCTTTCTAGAAATGGTAGGGTTGACGAGTTGGAGATTTGGGAGTCTTGTAGCAAGAAGATTGAGAATATTAACAGTTTTGAGACCCGCAGGGCGATTAACGTTTTGCGTATGGCGGAGTTAATTGAAGGCAATAAACTTGAGGGATATTCTCTCCTTCAATGAAATTACGCTAATTAATTTTTTAATTAAACCCCTGCTTTGGTACGCTTTTAGT
>DXJA01000276.1 GCA_019056875.1 Candidatus Jordarchaeum madagascarense | reverse complement strand
TTTCGATATTAGTATTTTTCGACTTTTTTTAAGTATTTTATCAAATTTTTTAGATAAAATGTTTTTTATATTGGTTCGCATTTATTACTAATCATGAAACCAGTATCTGTAAAGCTTCCTAAGGAATATATGGATGGCTTAGAGCTATTAGTGAGAGAAGGGTTTTATGCTAATGCGCGTGAAGCTATAAGATTTGCGATTCGAGACCTTTTAGTGAAGGAGGGATACTCCGAGTTCAACCACGGGGTGAAGCGAGGGCGAGCATACGTTTAAGTTGCTTTTAAAAAATTAAATTATGGGGCATTAACTAGGTCTCGAAAATAGTTTAATAACTAATTTTAGAAGAAATAATTTGCAGAAAATATTCTTTCTCCTGTTTTCCCCAAGTTTTATAATAAAGTAGATAGATTGAAAAATAGAATTGACTTTGTTTGTTCGGAGAAATTAGATAGGGTGGTTGTATTTCGGTGGCTTTGATATGTGTTCCGGTGGCGGTTCAAAAACCAGAAGTATTACTGGAAAAAATTAGTTTAGCGGTGAGAGGCGCACCTGACTTTATTGAAATTAGGGTGGATTATCTTGAAGACATGAATATTGATTTCTCAGATGTCGTTTCTAAAACCCCCGTTCCCCTGATATTAACCGTGAGGAAAAGCGATGAAGGGGGTTTGTTTAAATTCGGAGAGAAAGTAAGAATCCAGATAATAGAAAAGTGTATCAAAGCTAAACCGAGATTTGTAGATTTGGAGCTAAGTATAAATGGTTCTACTCTAAAAAAATTGTTGGAGCTTGCTGAGCAGAATAAGGTAGGAGTTATTCTTTCTTTTCATTCATTTAAGAATACTCCCAAAAGAGAAATGTTAGTACAGAAAATCCGTGAAGCGGCTCAAAAAGGAGTAGAGTTAGTAAAGATTGTGACCTTGGCAAAAGAGGTGATAGATAATTTAATCGTACTTTCCCTTCCTCAAGAGGGCAATAATTTTGGGATCAAGATTATCTCTTTTTGTATGGGGGAAAGAGGGATTATCTCGAGGGCTTTGTGCCCATTTTTCGGCTCTTATTTAACCTATGCTGCACTAGGTACAAGTACAGCTCCAGGGCAAATAGATTTAGAAGCTATGAGAAAAATACACGAGCTTTTCTATTCTCTCATGGAAAAAAAGTTTAGCTAGTGGTGTTTTAAAAGTTTGGAGATATAAAATATTTGGGGGTTTATGATTGGTCGGTGGAGCTACTGTAATTGTCGGTGTAATTGGTAACCCTATTGAACATTCATTATCTCCAAGGATGCACAATGCGGCCTTTGAATACCTGGGTCTCGATTATATCTATGTTCCGTTTAAGGTATTGGAAAGGGATTTAACAAATGCTGTTAGAGGAGCCAGAGCTTTCAATTTAAAAGGGTTTAACGTAACCATTCCCCATAAGGTTTCCATAATTAAATTTTTGGGCGCGGTCGACTTTAGAGCTAGAAAAATTGGAGCAGTTAATACTGTGGTCAACGATGAGGGGAAACTTTTAGGGTATAACACCGATGGTTTGGGAGCTTTGGCGGCTCTACGAGAAGAGGGAATTGATCCAGAGGGGAGAAAAATATTAATTTTAGGCGCGGGTGGAGCCTCAAGAGCCATTACTTTCACTCTTGCTAGCATCTGTTCAAAATTAACCATCCTGAATCGTACCGGAATTAAGGCTGTGCAGTTAGCGAAGGAATTAAAAAATGCTGGTTCCAAAGTGGATGGAAAAGGTTTAACACTCGAATCGTTAGAGAAGGAGCTGATTGATTCTGATATCCTAATTAACACCACTTCTATGGGGATGTATCCCAATGTTGAAGAGTCACCGGTTCCCAAGGAGTTTTTACATAAAGATTTGGTGGTTTTCGATATTGTCTATAATCCCTTAGAAACCTTGCTTCTAAGGAATGCTCGAAATATAGGTGCAAAACCCATTAATGGTGTCGGAATGCTTGTAAATCAAGGTGCGATTGGTTTTAAAATGTGGACGGGGTGTGAGGCTCCTAAGAATATTATGAGAAAAGTGGTCATTGAAAGCTTGCTCGGAAGGGATTAAAAATTGATGGGTAAGGCTTTGGCTTGTGGCGCTGGAACCGTTGTGAATGCAATTGCTACTGGTTTGGGGTCGGCTTTTGGACTCGCGCTCTGGACAAAGGCAGAAGTTAATCTTTTAAACGAACCGGGATTTTTTGAGGAAAAGATTCTAAATGATCCTTCCGAGAACACAGGTCTAATTTGTACAACTGCGAAGCGTGTTCTGAATCACTTTGGTTTTGAACGAGAATATGGTGTACGTGTAATAACGGATTCCAATATTCCAATCTCTAGAGGGCTTAAGAGCAGTAGCGTTGCCGCGAACGCAGTAGCGTTAGCTACTGTTGATGCTCTCAAAAAGGATTTGGATGATTTGGATATTGTCCGTTTAGGTGTTGATGCGGCTTTAGAGGCGGGGGTTACTATTACCGGCGCTTTTGATGATGCTTGCGCATCCTATTTTGGCGGATTCGTGGTTACTGACAACGTTAAAAAAATACTAATTAAAAGACAACAAGTTGAAGAAAATCTTGCGGTAATGATTCATGTCCCGGTTAAGAAGAGCCCCACTAAAGAGAGTAACATTAAAAGAATTAGAGCAATGAAAAATTATGTAGAACACATTTTTAACATCGCGCTGAACGGGGACTATAAAACTGCAATCACTCTTAATGGTCTGATCTACTCCGCAGTCTTGGGGTTTAGTACCGAAGCTACTGTTAGAGCCCTTGAAGCGGGGGCGGTTTCAGCGGGATTAACTGGTACTGGACCAGCGACCATTGCATTGTGTCCCCGGGATATTTGTAGTGATGTTGAAGCTTGTTGGCTTGAGCTAGGAGGCGAAATTATTCGCACCGAATTTAATAATGAAAAGGCTAAAGTAATTTAGAGAGGGATGTTTGTGGATTCAAAGGTTATTGGTGGAGAAAGACTTGAAGGCGCTGTTTTTGCGCCACCTTCTAAAAGCTATACCCACAGGGCTTTTATCATTTCCACGCTTGCAGAAGGAAAGTCCGAAATTCTTCAGCCCCTAATTAGTAGGGACACTTATGCGACAATTAGGGCTTGTGAGGCTTTAGGGGCGGTGTTCGAAGAAAGTGGAAAGGAAGGTGTATGGTATGTTACAGGATCTTCTTCTCCAAGAACCCCGGAAGATGTGATAAATGTTGATAATTCGGGAACTACTATTCGTATTATGACTGCTGTTTCTGCTCTAGCTCCGGGATTTACTGTACTCACTGGAGACTCTTCGGTGAGGCGAAGACCAATGGGTCCACTAATTAATTCCTTGGGAGATTTGGGAGTGAAATGCTTCTCCACAAGGGGAGATGACAAACCTCCGATTATAGTGGAGGGAGGGGGAATAAAAGGAGGGGAAACCAATATACCGGGGCATGTTAGCTCTCAATTCATTTCAGCATTACTAATCGCTTGTCCATTAGCTGAAAGCGAAACAAGAATAAGTTTCACCTCTGAGCTAAGGTCAAAGCCCTACCTTGATATGACCCTAGAATTTCTTAAATATTTTAAGGGAGATATCGAATACTTACCCGGATTGGGCTTGATTATTCCTCCAGAGCAAACATACTTACCAGCAAGTGTTAGGATTCCTGGAGATTTTTCTTCGGCTTCATTCGTGCTTGCAGCTGGTGCTATAACAGATTCCGATTTAAAGGTCTATAATTTAGATGTTAACACGGCACAAGGTGATAAGAAAATCATTGATATACTCTTAGAGATGGGTGCTGAAATTGAAGTAGGGGAAAATTACGTTAGGATAACAGGCGGTCAGAAATTAAAAGGTGTTTCTTTCGATTGTGGAGACACTCCTGATTTACTCCCTGTTCTTGCCGTTTTGGGAGCTTTTGCAGAAGGCAAGACAGACATATTTAATGCGCAGCATGTTCGATACAAGGAGAGTGACCGAGTATCTGCTATGGCTAGAGAGTTATCCAAAATGGATGTTCGTGTAGAAGAAAAACCAGACGGCCTCACAGTTTATGGTGGAAACGTTAAAGGCGCCCATGTTGATAGCTATGATGATCACCGCGTATTTATGGCCCTCACAGTAGCTGCTCTGGCAGCAGAAGGAGAGACAGTCATCTCAGGTGTTGAATCTGTTGACGTTTCTTACCCTTCTTTTATTGAGGACGTGATTTCTATTGGCGCTAATTTTAGATGGGTGGATAAAAATGACGGGTAATGTTTTGAGCAATAGGTTTGTTTTGGTGTCGTTTGGTGAAAGCCACGGCAAGTGTGTGGGTTGCGTTGTGGACGGGTGCCCCGCAGGACTATTGCTCTCAGAGAAAGATATTCAAAGAGAGCTAGACAGACGAAGACCGGGACAAAGCGAGTTAACAACCTCCCGAAAAGAGATTGACCAGGTTGAGATACTTTCTGGTGTTTTTGAGAGCTATACAACTGGTGCACCGATTTGTATGATTGTATGGAACAAAGACATAGATTCTAGCAAATATAAACACGTCAAAGATGAACCAAGACCCGGACATGCTGACTACACCGCGGCAATAAGATACGGGAGCTTCAATGACCATCTTGGGGGCGGAAGATTCTCAGGAAGAATCACAACCTCCTATGTTATGGGGGGTGCCATAGCCAAAAAAATACTCCGAGAAGTTCTTAAAGTTGAAATTCTGGCACACACCACCGAGATCGGGGGAATCAAGGCAGAGGGAAAATCCTTAGATGAAGTAAGAGAAGCAGAGAATAATCCCGTGAGGTGCGCGGATCAAGAAGCAGCGAAGCAAATGATAACACGTATAAACGAAGTGCAGGCTGAAAAAGACAGTCTAGGAGGAGCTATTCAATGCATAGCGCTGAATGTGCCTGCAGGATTAGGCGACCCTGTTTTCAACACACTTGAAGGCGATTTAAGTAAGGCACTCTACGCCATTCCCGCAGTAAAGAGTGTTGAGTTTGGAAGCGGTGTTGACGCTGCTAGAATGACTGGTTCTCAACACAACGATCCTTTTGCACTACGTGAGGGAAAAGTAGTTACCCTTTCAAATTATGCAGGAGGAATTTTGGGAGGAATAAGTAACGGTATGCCCATAACTTGCAGAGTCACCATAAAGCCGACGGCATCTATTGGGAAACCACAGCAGACAGTGGACCTCAGAAACATGAAAGAGACCACAATAGAAGTTGAGGGGAGACACGATCCTTGTATTGTACCCCGGGCGGTTCCTGTTGTAGAAGCAATGTTGGCAATGGTTATACTAGACCACGCAATTTCCGCCAATCTGATCCCTAGAGTTTTGGAAAGAAAAACTTGAAATAACAAATTGTTACAACTTATTCTTTCAAAAATGTAAAAATCTAGTACTTTATTATATATGGTCAGGCTCTGTGCCTTAAACAGGCTTCTAAAACATAAACCTTGCCAAAATCAAAAAAATAATTAAGCAACAGAAAGTTTTAAACAATAATAACTTTACAAGATTTTGAGTTAATCCTTCATTCTTAATATTAAAAATTTTTGAGGTAAAAACTTTGGAAGAACTCGAAACGCTGAGACTAAAAATCAGTGAAATTACAATAAAAATTTTAGAACTAATAAAGAAGCGTCTCGAACTGGCAAAAGAGGTAGGGAAAATCAAAGCTGCAGAGGGAATTCCCATAAAAGACGAGGATGCCGAGAGGAAAATTCTGTATGATGTGCTTAAGGCCTGTGAAGATCTAAAGATTTTTCCCGAACTAGGTGAAGAATTAACTAAATTGTTAATCAAATATTCTATTAAAATACAGGAAGAAAGCGACTTTAAGTAGGGAATATTAACACTGTTTTATTTAGAACAAGAGGGAATTATTATGGAAACTTCAAAGATTGCGATTATTGGCGGGCGCGGACGCATGGGAGCATGGTTCGCCAAATATTTCAAGAATAAAAATTACTCGGTGATTTTGAGCGCTAGGAATCGTGAAAAATTAATTGCTACAGCGGAGAGACTAGGAGTAAAACATGCAGAAAATAATATGGAAGCCGTGAAAAAAGCAGATTTGGTAATGATTTCTGTACCTATCTCTAGTACTGCAGGTGTCATAATGGAATTAGCTCCTTATATTGATAAAAAGTCCACCGTTTTCGATATAGCGTCGGTAAAGGGGGAGATACCCAAAACTTTGGAGGAACAGAGCTTGAAATACGGATTTAAAGCGGTTAGTGTACATCCAATGTTTGGACCCGGCGCCACAAACTTGATGGGCCATACTGTGGTGATTATACCGATTCCGGGTTCTGAGGGCGCGGCAGAAAAACTGGGGAAAGTTTTTAGTGATGACGGAGCCGTAGTGGTTTCAACTAATAGCCAAACTCACGACCGAATGATAAACAGTGTTCTTAGTTTACCCCACTTCTTGAATATACTATTTGGAAGCGCGCTATTAGAGATACCAGACCCCCTTCCCAGGATTAAGGAATTCTCGGGGACAACATTTGAATTACAGCTTCTTTTAACGGAATGTGTTTTTGGAGAGGATCCTGAACTATACTCGGAAATTCAAATGAGAAACAAAGAATTCCTAAAATTTTTAAACAAGATGGAAAAAATATTTGGTGAACTAAAAAGAGTCATTGAAAAAAATGAGAAAACAGAGTTCTCTAAAAACTTTGAGAGGATAAGAGAAAAACTTAAACAAGACGCAGGGTATGAAAACGCTTATGATAGATTCTACCAGATAATCAAAATTATGAAAAATAGTAAATAATTAAAATACACAAAAAAGAACTACAAAATTCAGTTTATAAAATAAAGGACACACAAAAATTATGACAATTTTTTAGATTTTTCCGTCTTTTATTAAATCCAGTGCCCTGTCTAATTTTTTCTGATATTCCAAAATCTTGCTTTTAACATCCTTTTGGCTCGGGGCTGCTACAATTTTACCGGATTTAGCATCCAGCCTTATTTCTCCCACATCTCCAATATACTTTCCAAGAGCCATGTGCTGATAGCCAAAAATCGCTTTCCAGTAACCTCCATCTAGGTCAAGCTTACGTAATTTAAAAACAACACCGTAATTATCAACAATATAACTTCCAAGGATCTTCTTAACCTGAGCCGTTTCAATTGACATAAAATTCACCATTTATTTTACAAACTACAAACAAGTATTATACGTAATAATTAATATTTAAGTAATTTTCTTTAGAGGAAAAAAGTCCATAAAAATTCCGTGATCCATTTTTTCCTACTTTTCCCATAGAATGAACTATTTTCTACTTGATCCGAAAAAGACTTTTTAGTGATGTTATACCTGAACCATTCTATAAGATTTCTGTTCCTTTTGATACACTATTTTAAAATAGTTTTTTAGAATCTACTTGGTTAAAGGTGAACGCAAGAATGGCAGCAGTCTACGAAACAATAACCAAAAAAGGTTTGTGTTACATCTGTCAAGAAGAAACTGGACATTACTGCGAGGATTGTGGTCTTCCGGTATGCGATAATCATAGCACAATCTGCGAATTTTGTGGCAAACATTTGTGCCTGAATTGTGACTGCTAGACTGCTACAGGATTTAATAGAGTACATTCTAGCTTTTGTTTGAAGTTGCACACAAAAAAATACTATTTATTAACGTACACCATGTTCTCCTCTACTTTTACCATCCCTGCTCTTTCTAGCCATGCAAGATTGGTTCTTACCTGCGCCGGGACTATCCCCGTAGCTTTAATTAGGTTTTCAATGGTGATTTTTTTGATGCTCTCTACTATGAAGTATATTTTAAATCGTGGGTCTAGCGCCATGGCACCTTTATATTTCTCAAGTTGTTCTTCTCGAGCCTTCTTTTCTCTTTCCAACTCTTCTTTCATTTTCTCTAGTTCTTTAGTTCTGGCGTCGAGATTTTTGACTTGTGCTTCTAGTTCATCTTTTCCTACAAATATTTCCTTCTCAATTATCTCTATCTCTGATTTTAAGGCGTTTATCTCTTCTTCCTTCAAGCGTAGTTGACTTTCTTTCTGTTTTATGAGGTCAGCATTGGCTTCTGCATCCTGTCCCAATTCTTCAATCTCAGATCGTAATGTTTCTGCTTCCTTATTCAGTTGTTCTAAGAGTTTTTGTCTTTCTCTTAGTTTTTCCTCCTTAAACTCTAAGTCTCTCCGTCTATCCTCAATAATGGCCTTTAGTCTTTCAACTTCCTTTTCTTTGAGTCTAATCATATTTGCGCCTTCCGCTATGAAGGCGTCCCTCTCTTTAATCATGGTCTCTAGAGTTTTTACTTGCCCACCAAACTTGGATAATTCCTTTTGTGCGTCCTCTAATTTTCCTTCTAGTTCAACTGCCCTCGTTCTTTCCTGGTCAAGTGTCTCTTGTAGAGTTGATAATTCTCCACGGGTCGACTCTAATTCGGTAATTATTTTTTCTAATTCTTCTCTTCTTCCCGTTAATTCTTTTTCTTTTTCTTCAAGCTCTTTACTTTTCGCCAACAGCTGAGAATTGGCGGCTTCTATGCGTGCTTTAGCTTCTGCCTCTTCTTTTTCCAGTTTCTGGACTTCTAACTGTGCCTTCTCATATTTTTGTAACAACTCTCCAGATCGACCTTTTTCGTCCTGTAGTATTTTCTGCAAGTTTTCATATTCCTGCCGCGCACTGTCAAGCTCATTCACAATCTTTTCTAGACTTGATCGTTTTTCTTCCAATTCCTTATCTTTTTGTTCAAGTTCCTTTTCCTTTTCCACCAAGGCCAGAGTGTTTTTCTTTAAGAGAGTTTCTCTTTCCGCGAGTTGTTGATCAAACTGACTAACTGTTGCTTGCACTCTTTCCTGCTCCTTCTGGAGAACAACGCCAAAATCTTTAGCGAACTTGTTTAAAGCCTCTCTAAAAACATGCATTTCTCTCTCAGTAGCATCAGAAAGGTTACGAACTGCAAGATCACGTATCTCATCAGTAACTTCGGATACGGTGTCTACAAACGTGTGTTTAATGAGTTCTGAGGCAAATTGAATGTGAACCTTGGAAATAAGACGATCGCTCACAGCATCCTTCATACTTAGAATATTATCTTTCAAATCTTCCAAACTACCAGAAATAGCAGAATCCAGTCCGAGCCGCACATCATCTACACTAGACTCCAAATCACTAATGCTTCTACGTAGCAAGTCGGCAGAGAAGAAACTAGCCGATTCTTCTTTCTTTGCTTTAGAAGGGTTTTCTTCCTGCATCCTACTGCCTCCTAAGAGACTTCAATGCTAATTAAAAAATTAGACTCCAAAACATTTAAAGTTTTACAGAAAAGGAGAAATTAGAAAAAATATATCTAATTATTAAATGGGTAAATCTTCAAAAAATTGCTGAATTCTAAGGTTGTGCATCTTAAAAGTTTTTAAGCCTATCCAAAAGTAAATTTGAGAAAAGGTTTAATCAACTAATCGGATAATATAATAGTGTGGTAAAGTGGCTTATCATGTACCCGAAATCGATGAAGCAAACCGGCAAGAATGACCTTTAGGGATGATTGATTATAGTTACGCTGAGACGGGAAATCTTAACAAAATGTAAATACTCACTTTCCACAACAAATTAGAATAATTAGTGGCAACAATGTTTACGAGGGTTGACCAGAAGGGTGTTTATTCTCTACTAATAGAGCTCCCCGCTGATACGCTGATTCAGATAGGTAAACTAGGGAGTATTAATTTCCCTGCGGGATTCTATGTGTATACTGGTTCTGCTCTGGGGAGTAGCGCTACCAGTTTAAAGGGTAGAATACTACGGCATCTTTCGGGTAAAAAGAAAAATTTTTGGCACATTGATTATTTTCTTTCAAATGAATCCTCCCGAGTTATAGGTGCAGTATTTGCCGAGGCTAGGGAAAATAAAGAGCACGACGTGGTAAGAGCGCTTAAGAAGAATGCAAAAATAGTTTGTGAAAAATTTGGTGCCAGTGACTGCAAAAAAAAGTGTGTAAGTCATCTACTTTACCTTGACAAAAATCAGAGTGAAAAAATAGAATTTATTATGGAAACATACAAAAAACTTGGTCTCAAACCTGTTACACTAATTCTTAAAGATAAAAAAAGATAAAGCCAAAAGGGGCGGGACTGCGAATATCGTTTTTCTGAGTTAAATTTTATTTTTCTATTATTGTTTCTTCTACGGTTTTTCCAAAGTGTCGCCCGCCGGTAACGGTGTAAACCAAAATTTCGTCTCCCGCTTTCAACTTAGCAACTGAGATGGGCTTCCCCTCCTTATTTACCAAGTTTACTGTCTCCGCGTTTTGAACCAGAGTTTTTAGGATTATTTTTTCTGAATCCGGTTTGGCCTTTACTAGAAGTAAAGGTCTTTTTTCTATTTTCACGCGTCCTACCACTACCTCTCGACAAGCCCCCCGATTATCAACTGCGAGTACTTTGTCACCTGCTTCCAGTTCTGAAAGGTATTTTGTTTTCCCATCAGTCATCAACACGTATGCGTGAACCGCTCCGGCATTAACTCTAAATGGTCTTGGATCAGCGAATTCCGTTTGAAGAGTTTCACTGTGAATAAGAAATAATCCCTGTGATTGACTGCCTATTAACATTCCTTCTCCCACTCTTAGAAGTGAGCAGGTATCTATGCAGACACGGTCTCCTGAACCTACTTCTTTTACCTCGACTACTTTGGCTGAGGTCAAACCAAGTTTTTCAGGTAGCTCAATAATCTTCTCCAGTCCCGAAATTTCTTCCACCTTTTTGGGGGTAAAGATTACTCCATCCACGCCAAGTTCCAGAGTTTGAAAAAGGGTGTTCGCTTCATCCCTGCTCTCAGCTTCAGCATACAATTCTGTATCCGATTTGTGAAGTTCTGCAATCAGGTTCTCTAAGGGTATTATCTTCCAATCTTCCGCTTTCACAATAATATACGGAACCCCTCTCTTGGAGAGTTCTATGATTTTTTCTTCGTCAGCCTTGGATTTGATAGTTACCAAATACGCCACATTTTTTTCGTGTTCCATAATTTGCGAAATTTTTTCAGGACTGGTCTCCGTGGTAATTAGCACATCGGGTTCCGAAGATTTTGAAAAGGAAAAAATGGTCACTGATCCCAGTTCCCTAAGTTGGGGGATGACTGGTTCCTCAGCTATAAAAGTGTTTATTCCGCCTGTCATCGAAGCTACTGCAAGCTCCTTGATCTTTTCCCAACTGCCATTTAAACGTATTATTATCTTCTTCATTATTTAGACCCCAGAATTTGCAAGGCTTCCTCGACTGAAACTTTGTTTTTCACTATTTCCGAGGTCGCTCTCACAATTGATGTAGGATTTTGGTGTTGAAACGCATTTCTTCCCATAGCTACACCTATAGCTCCAGCTTCCATCGCATCCTTAACCATCTGAAGAGTTTCACGATCCGTTTCTGTCTTGGGACCTCCTGCAATAATAATAGGCACCGGGCAACCTTCAACCACTTTCTCGAAAGTACTGATCTCTCCTGTGAATGGGGTTTTTATGATGTCTGCTCCGAGTTCCGCGCCTATTCTAGAGGCATGGGCAATTGCGTTTGGATCCAGCGAATCAATGTTTTTTCCCCGCGGGTACATCATTGCAATTAGCGGCATTCCCCAATCCTCACAATCCCTTGCTACTTGGCCCAAATCCTTCAGCATCTCAGGTTCCTTTTCACTTCCTATATTAACATGTATTGAAACGGCGTCCACGCCGAGTTTAACTGCTTCTTCAACCGTTCCCACTACCACTTTCCAATTGGGATCCGGACCTAGGGCTGTGCTTCCTGAAATATGCATGATCAATCCGCAGCCAGGTAATTTTTCCAACTGTCTCAAGACACCTTTGTGAAGTAATATCGCGGTCGCTCCACCCTTCGAAACTAGTTCAACCATTTCCCTTATGTTCTCGATTCCCTTTATGGGGCCATTAGTGACTCCGTGATCCATGGGAATCACTACAGACTTGCCTTCTTCCATTATTCGCCTTAATCTAGCATCCTTTCCTCTCAATTTCATCACCTTATAGAAAATTTTTCGCGTATAGAAGCTCAGCGTTAAGCACTACAGCTCCCGCTGCGCCTCTGATGGTGTTGTGACTAATAAGAGTCAGAAGCAATGTGTGTTCGTCGAACCCTGGTCTTATTCTTCCAACGCTTGCACTCATTCCGGGAACTGTACCCGCCATACGGTCTAATCTTGGCTGAGGGCGATTTTCTTCCTCTCTAACTATTATCGGTTCTTTGGGTGCGGAGGGTAAATTCAGTTTCTGGGGTTCACCCTTAAAGTTCCTGAGAACTTTTTTTGCTTCCTCAATGTCTACTGGTTCTTTGGTTTTAATGAAAACGGATTCGGTGTGTCCATCCACTACCGAAACCCTGTTACATGAACATGCAATTTTGAAATCCGCAAAATTAACTTGCTTACTTTCAAGTTTGCCCAAAATTTTACGCGTCTCACCTATCACCTTTTGCTCTTCGCCTTTAATATAGGGAATCACGTTATCCGTGATCATTAACCCCTGTACACCGGGAAGTCCCGCTCCCGAAATGGCTTGCATCGTGCTCACGTACACTGTATCCAGTTTGAAGCGGTCATGAAGGGGTTTGAGAACCATGGCTAAACCAATAGTCGTGCAATTGGGATCAGTTACTATGTACCCTTTCCACTCTCTGTTCTCTCTCTGGACCTCTATAAGTTCTAGATGTTCAGCGTTTATCTCGGGAATAATTAGGGGAACATCTTTTTCCATCCGGTAGGCGCTAGCATTACTAGTAACCGCACAACCGGCCTCAGCAAATCTGCCTTCCACTTCTTTCGCTGTATCGGAAGGCAAAGCCGAGAAAACAAGGGGGGCTTCCGCTTCACCCGGATCAGTGTTAACCACTGTCATGTCCCTTAAATCTTCAGGAATATCAATGGGCAGATACCAGTTTATAGCGGCATCCTTGTAGGCCTTACTAGCCGACCTCTCCGAAGCCGCGATGGAAACAATATTAAACCAAGGATGGTTATGTAGCATTTCAATCAATCTTTGACCAACCGTTCCCGTACAACCCAAAATTGATACATCTATCTTCTTCAATCTTTAACCCCCAGATTCGTTTTTATTAGTTCAGTCGCCTTTTCCTTTTCTTTCCAGCTGACAAAAACTCTTATGCTCGAGCTTATGGTCAGAACTCCGAAAATGTTGATTTTCGCCTTGCCCAGAAGATCTGTTACACTATCAAGAATACCTGGTGAAGTCTCCAGATTAACGCCTTTGACCGTAATCATTGAAAGATTCTCGAAAAGAGAAACCGCCTTACCCAATCCTTCTTCCCTAATTCTCCTATGCACCGAGTTAACCACTTTCCTAGTATCCTCATCCGAGATATAAAGTATCAGAGATAAGGGTTCCAAAGCCACAGACAGTATTTTTCCATCCACCTCGCTCACCGCGGAAAGAAGGGAAAACACTGCTTCAGGTTTGGTGGCTTCTTCTCCTACGATGGTGATCATGGAAACATGGTTTTCATCAACTAAAACCTGTAACTCCGGCAAACCCGACCCCGTTATCACCGTTCCCACAGCAGACAGGTCCCCGTTTTTGAAACCAACAATCTGTATCTCCATGTCCTTGGACTTGAACCACAACGCCTTGGGGTGAATTATTTTTGCTCCGGTAGAGGTGAGTCTGGCCACTTCTTCCGTGTCCAGCGACTTTATGAGGACCGTGCTGTCAACCAAGTCAGGATCACCAGTAAGAACTCCCTCTACGTCTTTAACCAGAATAACCTCTTTAACCTCAAGACAGTTCCCAATCAGTACCGCGGATGTATCGCTTCCACCACGTCCCAAAGTCGTGATCTGACCCTCAGTGGTTCTTCCTAGAAAACCGCACACCACAGGAACCATCCGTTGCTCTATTAAGGGAGCCAGTTTTTCATTCACAGCGTTTTTTGTTTCTTGAACTAGAGGATTGGCGTTTCCAAAGTGATCATTAGTAATAATAGGCCAATATTCTGAATAGGGATCAACAACAACACTATCCACCCCCACAGAGTTCAACGCCGTAGCCATTAGACGCGCAGCCACCCGTTCCCCCATAGATAATATTTCGTCCAGCTCTGCGGAACTTATGTTCCCCTCAGTTGCTCCCTCAGCCAATCGTAACAACTGATCAGTGGCTCCTTTCAGGGCGGATACAACCACTACCACGCCTCTTCCTTTCCTGGTTTCTGCTGCCACCATTTTTGCGGCATTTATTATATCCTCGCTACTTGATAGAATCGAGCCACCAAATTTAACCACTATAATATTGTTTGCATTCACTTTTTAGCCCCTCTAAAAACAGTTTTTTGGATTTGTTTATTTCCAAAAATCAAACTTGAACTAAAAACAGCAGTGTGGTGTAGACTCAAAACCAAGTAAATTGGCAGGGCATCACCAAACGACCACACCTGTGTCCAGTCAATAGATATTGGCAGGGCATCACCAAATCACCACACCTAAATAGCAGTGCATCATCTTTATCATAAAGAAGGTATTAAATGTTTCGCAAAACTACGAACCCCCACATGTGCAAAACAACATATTACCGAGTTATAATCACTTTGTTTAGATTAACGCTTAAAAATTAAAATACTAAAAATTTTTATTTAAAAGAACAATTTATTTACTGGAACGCTTTCAAAGACCATACCATAATCCTTTTTAAAGAATAATGTTCATTAACCCTATAAATCGCTAATTAACGGTGCCGAAAATGTCTGACAACACAGTTACTATAAGTAGAAAATGCGTCATCCTAAACTATATACGCGGAAGAAGTAACCAAAAAAACAAGTGCATGCTCATCAAAATACAGGGGGTCGAATCCGACAAAGCCGCTGCAAAATTTATAGGCAAATCAGTAATATGGCAAACATCCTCTGGAAAAAAGATGAAAGGAAAAATAACCAAAGTTCATGGCAAAAACGGTGTAGTAAAAGCTCGGTTCGAAAACGGTCTACCCGGCCAAGCCATTGGAACAGAAATAAAACTAGCCTAAGAACCCCGCCATTTCTTTTTAGATAATTTACACTCCAATTCCCGAATACCTAAACAATTTTTAATTCTCAGAAATCAAGACATCAGAAAGGTTAAAAATCGTCCAATCTCCAACCATAATAGCGTAAAAACTAAACTACTCTTTATCAAAATCAAAAATAAGTTTTAATCATTGATTTAGGTGAATAGAGGTAATCCCAGTGTTGGCAGTTCCCTTTTTGGGACCAGCGGGATCGGGAAAAACTTCACTCGCGGGAAGTTTCGGCGAATTCTTGGCAGAAAAACATTACAACGTAAAACTCTATAATCTGGATGCCGGAGCAGAGTATCTACCCTACGTCCCGGACTTCGATATCCGGGATTTTTTCCGAGTTTCGGAAATAATGAAAAAGGAGCACATTGGACCAAACGCCTCCATAGTGAGAGCCAGCCAGAAGATATACGAAATGTCTAACCAAATCCTAGAACAAATGAAAAAAACCGAGGCCGACTTCATACTATTAGATTTTCCAGGGCAGCTAGAAGTTTTTGCATTCAAACCAACCGGAAGCATGTTTATGGAAAAACTTCAATGCGATATGCGGGTATGCGGAATCTTCCTACTGGGGGCAGACACCTCCCCTACCGCCCCCGGATTCATTGTCGCACTGCTGATGAGCATGGCGGTCCAAATCCAACTCGGTACAAGCCTAATAACCGTCCTGCACAAATCCGACATGTTAAAGTCCAAAGAATTTCTAGAACTGCTCAACAACCCAGAACTGCTCAGAAACAAATTAACAAAAATGGAACAGAGCGGAGTAATAATAGACCTAGCACTAGACTCTCTCAAAATAATTAAAAGAATACGCCCCGCCGCGAGAGTAATCGCAACCTCAATAATCAACCGCGAAGGATACGAAGAACTCTTCGACCTACTCCACGAAATCTTTTGCAGCTGCGGCGACAATTACTAATCACCAATTTTTTTCTGCCCCCACTTTAATAGGAATGTTTTCAGATTCTTAACCACTATTCCGGTTTTCGTAGCAACGTTTTTATTAATCATCAGTGTATGATTTTTGACTGCATTTGGCTAATGAGCAACATTTGACTAATATGATTTTGTTTGGGTTGGTGGTGATTGGCTTGAACCTAGTTGCAGATTCATCCTTTCTCTTCAGCCTCATGGAGGGAGACAGCGAAGCCACCGAAACTTGGGGAACCGCCAAGGATGAGGGAAACCGGGTTTACGTCCCCACCATTTCTATCACCTTCTTTGTGAAGAGATGTTTCCAAGAAGGAAAAAACGAGTACATAGATTTGATGCTCGCTGTGCTGAGACAAACCCTAAACGTAAACATGGTCGTTTGCGACATTGGAGTTTCAATGGACGCGGGGCGGATTCTTCACACAATTGGCGCTGACGTAGAAGAAGCCTTCGTTCTCGCTGTGGCAGGTCTGAAAAATGCTAAAGGCGCAATGACCACACAAAAAGAAAAATACGCGTCAGCCCTCAAAATGGGGCTAATAAACACTCTACTATAACCGCCCATTATAGGCGGATTAGAACCAGAATCAATAGTATTTCTACCCAAACGTTCTGGGCTTAAAAAAATTGAAAATTTCACGTTTCTAACTAATATCCTTCAATTTTTCAAAAAATTTTTCGAAAAAAATAAACCATCAAACTTATATGTTCTGATAACAATTCTTGGTTAGTTGAATCGGGGGCTAAGCCTTGAACATCGACAAACTAGACCAAAAAATACTAAACATACTCGAAAAAGACTCCCGATCAGCACTAAAAGAAATGGCAATAAAAACCGGGGTAAGCACAGGCACTGTAACCAACAGAATAAAAAAACTACTAACCTTGAAAATAATAAAAAAATTCACAATCTCCCTCAACCACAGAAAACTCGGATACGACATCCTAGCCATACTACTAATAGAAACCAAGTACCAACAAACAGAAGAAGTCGCAAAAAAAATCGCCAAATACCCCGAAGTCATCAAACTATACGTCTGCACCGGAGGAGTCTACGACATCATAGCCTTGGTAAAAAGCCAAAACATGGAAGACTACTCCATATTCAAACAAAAAAAGGTCTCACAACTACCAGACATTGAAAAAGTAAAAGACCTAATGATCACCGACGAAATCGACTAATCACACCCCCGACTACAGCACACACTACCACACCATTTATAACTAGATTGCAATAATAACCAAGGCAGGGGAGTAGCGAGAAAACAAACTGATTTACTCACCGATTAGAAACAACACCTAAGCATCCCAACTGTACATATCAAAAAAACCACCATTCCAACATCTGATTTTTTGGAAACTTATTTCATCCATTTTACCGCTACTACTCTTTAAATAAAAAGAATCTACAGTAATGAGAAGAAAAAAGAAGCAGGTAAAGAACATGAAATATGCGATAAACATTCCAAACTTTGGCAATCAATACTCTAACCCCAATATACTAGCTGAACTCGCCAGCGAGGCAGAACAAGCCGGTTGGGACGGTTTCTTCCTCTGGGACCACATGATTGGCGAGACAGATTGGAAAGTTCCAATGGTTGATCCCTGGGTCGCATTATCAGCCACAGCCATGAAAACTAAAAGGATCAAAATAGGAACAATGATCACCCCCCTCCCTCGCCGCCGTCCCTGGAAACTTGCACGGGAAACCGTCTCACTAGACCATCTATCAAATGGCCGAGTAATTTTGGGAATCGGCCTTGGAACACCACTAGAAGAATTCAGCGTCTTCGAAGAAGACGCAGACCCCAAAATGCGCGCAAAAAAGCTCGACAAGGGATTAGATATCTTAGTCGGCCTATGGTCCGGCAAAGAATTCAGTTACTCAGGCAAATACTTCAAATTGGACAAAATGACCTTTCTGCCAAAACCAGTCCAATCCCCACGAATCCCCATCTGGATCGCCGGCAGATGGCCTAATAAACCACCATTCCGCCGCGCCGCACGCTGGAACGGTGTAGTTCCAATTAAAAAATCTTGGCCAAATGATTTGACACCTAATGATGTGAAGGAAATTGTAACCTACACAAATAAATACCGAACCAACCCCAAAGCAGAACCATTCGATGTAATGATAGAGGGCAATACCGTTGT
>DXJA01000275.1 GCA_019056875.1 Candidatus Jordarchaeum madagascarense | reverse complement strand
TTTTGAATTTTATATCGGGATTCAACATTACTACTTTGTGACTGATTTTTTCTACACTTTCACCGAGGTAATCCAAAAGAGATAAGGATAGAGCCCAAGTGGCCCCCGCATCTTCGGTGTCAGTGTCATCAATTCCTATAGTTAGGTGTTCCAAAGCCTCGGTATAGATTCTGCCCTCAGTGTAACCCTCCTTATCATAGAGTTCAACACTCAACACGCCTTTTGCATTTTTCATTGTTTCAGTTAATGAATGGGCGGGTCCTCCAAAGGCTTTTAATGTTTGTACAACTTTATCACCAAGTAAATCTACTCTCTCAACAACCACCGAAGGACCTCTCTGTTTGGCGATTTCCATTTGGGGTATATCTCCTAACCGAAATTTCTCTCTCAACATAAGACCCTCATATCTGGTACTAATTATGGCGCCCCCCGCCTTCTTGTGTGTAAATGCACAAAACATGACTGCCCCCTCGCTGCTACAATGGTGGTATATCTCACCAATTCCGTGAATACTGTCTATTGTAGTGAAAATTCTCTTACAAGCTGAAAAAGGTAAACCATGTTTTACTCTAAAGGAATATCTGGCAGGTTTACGACCACTCGCACCCGCAATAAGATCGATCTGTTGCTCTTCCAGAAGTCGCACCATCCAGTCCTGAACTGTACTCCTAGGAAGTCCTGTTTCCAAAATAATATCCTGAACTGTAAAGCTGCCAACCTCATCCGTTAATCTGCGAACCAAACCAATACATAGTTTACGCTTTTCAAGAATCTTTGACATATTTGTATTCTTCCTATTATTCTAATGAACAGATAAAAAGTCAAGTAATAAAAAAATTTGGTTATAATCGAATAAAAAATCATATGAGGATTGACAGGTAATTGCAATTAATACCAATTTCTAACATGGTATTTAGCAAAAGATATTTTTAATTTTAAACATTTCTAACCCTAGATAAAATTTGATTCCAATCGATTCCCCGTTCTTTTTCACATTTGTGTTGGAGAGGACAGTTTGGGCACACGGTTACGAAGATTTCTTTTATGTTCTTTTTAGTTAGTTGACATATGTATCCATTTTTCACCATATCTTCTACTTGTTCTCTTATTTCTTCTGCAGAGGTTTCAAGATCTTGTGAGATTTCGGCAATAGTTCGGGGTTTCTTTAGCCAGAACAGATATTCAATAATTGCGGCTTTTACTCTACCAACCTTTTCAGTAAGAATACCAGATATTGTAGACTTCTCAACCTCCGGCTCTAGAACTGATTTTTCCGAATTACTGCTCTCGGTAAATGGTTCAATTGTTTCATTATAAGTTGTTGTAATCTCGGATTCCAGAGTCATAGAATTCTCTGTGGACACTAACCCGTCTTGCGATGCAGATTGTTTAGCGGATAAATTTTCCAGTTTTCTCTTTAAATCCAAAATTTCTGAATCCGAAATCGGTTCGATAACGGGCTCAAGTTCTGTCTCTTCCACCTCTTCTTGGACCATTTTTTCTGGTTCTGTTTCTTCCACCTCTTCTTGGACCATTTTTTCTGGTTCTGTTTCTTCCACCTCTTCTTGGACCATTTTTTCTGGCATTAATGATGATTGAATAAAGGTAAATTCATCAAAATGGTTGTATAATTTTTGGAGGTTTATTATCTGGTTTTTAAGGTTAAAGGACTGGTCTTCTTGAACTTTAAGATTTTTTTGCGTTTTAATGCGCTCCTCCAGCTGTTTCTGCCTATTTATCACAGACTCAATTTTTTCCATAATAGAATTTGTTTCCGCTCCCTTTTCCAATTCTGCTAAAAGCTCTTTTTCTTTATCGTAAAAATTTTTTAATTCCTCTTCCAAATTTTTAACACTTGTATTATTTTCTTCTCTTTCCTTGTCTAATGCTGCCATTCTTTCTTCAATACGTTTTATAGCTTTTTGGATGATTGCTTTATTGCTCTCTTTTATTTCAAATAAAAAGTTTTCATCTCTATCTTTCCGTAATAGAAGCTCAGCCTCTTCCAATAGTGGCACTTCAAACAATCCTTGATCCTCTTCCAAACCCAATAATAATCCCATCAAAGATTTCTTTCCGTTCTCAGCAATTATATAATACAATATTTTATTTGTACCTGTAGAAAAATGCTGAATATTTCCTACCACTATTTCTATGTCTGAGAAAATGTCTATGATATCCTCTTCGGTTATACTAATAGTGTGAAAAATTAAAGAATCCAATGAAACATTTTTTCCCGAGAAATCGATGACAAATACTTCGGGGGGCATACTCAATCTACCTTAAAAATTCTTGTATAAATAAATGTAAAAGACTAATAAGAATTTATTGGAGAGGGAGAATGCAGCAATAGGACGAACCAATTCTTTAAGTAATGTGCTAGTTTACAATGTGGAGAATGTTTTACATGTTATTTAAAAACGGAACCCTTCAAGCAATGCCACAAATATGGATGAGGCAGTGAGATCTGCGGTTGTTCCAGGATTTAGTTTGCCCTTAAATTGGTTTAATTCTTCGTCGAGTTTCCAACACATTTTTTTCCCGGTTTCTTTTAGCAGGCCCTCTTCTTCGAGAATTTTTGCCGCCTTCTCACTAACCTCAATTGCCTTTTCCTTATTCATTTTTCTCTGAATTAGAGAATCAGGATTCTTAGAAAGTATTTCCAAGAAAGTATGGACTGTAGCTATGTTTACATCCTTAGATTCGTTATAAACTTTTAAAAAAGTAGGATAGCCTACCTCAAAGGTAATCCCCATATTCGTTATCCACTCTTTACTAATATCATCCCACTCAGCGCTTATTCTGAAAACATCTTGTAAAACAACACCATCTTTTTCAATAAGTGATTTTGATAGCTCATTTGTTACATCATATTTTTCTACAACACCCAAACCACCGGGATTAGCGATATTAATCGCTTCATAGACAGCCAACGTGTCATCGGTCGTAGTATTTTCCATAACCATCCTAACCTCTCTTCTCAAATCACCAACCATAACTCTTCCATTTAAAAGAGTTATACCAGCAGCTACAGCCAATGGAACAAAAAGAAAGACTGTCCCAAGATTAATGTTACCTCCGCACTGAAAATTCAATGTATCCCCCACTCCCTTTAGAATATGTCTCCCCACGTTAGTTTCATTAAGATTGATCTCACCACAAGCTACACGGTATCCACGCAAAGCCGCATCCTTAATACTTGGACTGATAGCAACCGCGCCAGCAAGAAAATGTTCATAACGGGTTTTAGGCACATCACGAATACGGTGCACATTTCCCGGTTTAGGATAACCGCTAACCTCTAATAGTACCGCTAACGTGGCACACTGCTGAATAACAGAAGAAATTTCTTCCCCTTTCTGCAACCATTACTACTCCTTTAAAATCAGAGGTAAAATAGAAAGGCAATTTAAACTTTTGGTTTATTGATTATTTCTAATCTGATTAGTGGTTAACTTTTAGTATAATGTGCAACCACGAAAGTTTTTTAACCTCTAAGGATTATTAGCAAAATACTGGAAATTCTTTAGCAAGGTAGTGTAGTGGTCAAGCATCGGGGCCTCTGGTACTCTTAAGAGTTGGAGATAGTCCTGGACAGCGGTTCGAATCCGCTCCTTGCTACCAATTTTTAATCTTTTAAACCGGATTCTAGTATTCGTTTAAGAAGTCTCTTTTGAGGGAAAGCGAATCAATTATTTTTCTTTTACTTTAAATA
>DXJA01000274.1 GCA_019056875.1 Candidatus Jordarchaeum madagascarense | reverse complement strand
TAATTAAAATATATAATCTAATTTCATAATCTTCATAGAAATCGGGAATACGGAGATTCTAAAAATAAGTGGGGGGGAACCTGATCGCCATAATCAGTATCCTACAGAGGGGATAGCATGTTATCACTAAAGAGGGAACGCCGAGGAGGGGCGCGATGACATAAGTACCCAAAAATTGGAAAGAAGAACAGAACATATGTCATCACAAAAAAGAATTATGACCAAGCGCGTAAAATTGATACTAAGCCTCATAATCATTGCTTCACTAACCGGACTACTCCTTTTAGCCACCACAAACCAAAACCAAAACCAGAACACGTATCCGCTCATCAACGCATACATACAAGGCATTTCCCCGGACCCTGACAACGGTATTATAGGTAAGGCCATCACCCCCCTCTACATATGGTATGACTACACTTTTTCAGAAGACATCAACAATGAGTCATCAATAGTTGTGAATGGTTCGAACATAGTGATAAACGGAAACGGACACTCCCTAATAGGACCCGGACCTGGATCTGGTTACGGCTTCAACTTAACCAACGTAAACAATGTAACCATCAAGAACGTCACAGTCATGGGGTGGGATCAAGGCTTCTACCTAGAATCCAGCTCGAACAACAATCTTACGGGTAACACCGGATACAAAAACACCAACTACGACTTCGTCCTATCCTCCAGTAATAGCAATATTCTTTCGGGCAACACTGCAAATAGAACTGGCGCCGGCACCGGCTTCGAGTTATTCGATAGCTCTAATAATAATCTTACGGGTAACACCGCAAACAAAGCCGGCATCAGCTTCTACCTGTGGTCCAGCTCTAATAATGTTCTTTCGGGTAACACCGCAAACAATGGCACCGGCACCGGCTTCTACCTATACTCCGAGTCGAACAATAACAATCTTTCGGGTAACACGGCAGATAACTGCACCTTATACGGCTTTTACCTACAAGATAACTCAAACAATAACACCCTTATGGATAACACCGCAGATAACAGCACCGACTCCGGCTTCTACCTAGTCGAAAGCTCTAACAACAATACACTTTCGGACAACACCGCCATAAACAACGATTATTCCGGCTTCTACCTAGACTCCAGCTCGCACAACAATCTTACCGGTAACACCGCAGACAACAACTTCATCGGCTTCTACCTATTTACTAGCTCGCACAACAATAATCTTACGGGCAACACCGCCACAAACAACTTCTACGGCTTCATCCTACAATCTAGCTCGGACAACAATCTTACGGGCAACACCGCAGACAACAACACCAATGGCTTCTACCTATCCGTTAGCTCGAACAACAATCTTTCAGGTAACACTGCAAACAACAACACCTTAGGCAACGGCTTCCACTTGGTCTCCAGCTCGAACAACAACAATCTTACCGGTAACACCGCAAACAATAACTTTAATGGCTTCCGCATAGAATCCAGCTCGACGAACAACAACAATCTTACGGGTAACACCGCAAACAACAACGACTATGGCTTCGTCCTGTACCAAAGCTCGAACAATACTCTTTCGGGTAACACCGCCATAAACAGCGTCGTCTATGGCTTCTATTTGGGTTGGGCTTCTGATAATGAACTCCCAGGTAATACTGCTTTAAACAGCACAGTTGAAGGATATTACTTGAGTGCTGGCAGTATTAATAACAATTTTACGGGCAGCGTGGAGGCGAACTACCTGCGGGTGAACGTCACCGATTCCGGGGGTCTGCCTCTCTCGGGCGCTGAGGTTTGGGTGGTGACCAACGGAACCACGGTGTACGCTACGCCTCATTTCGGAGGCTCGGATCCCAGAACCGGTTCAAACGGTTTTACCGGCTGGATTGCGGTTCCCTACCAGACCTTTATGGCAGACAATTCCACGACCATTAACAATAACACCGTTACCGTGTGGTACTCTACCTTGTGGGAGGTAGCCAATTTTTCGCTCAATCCGATAACAGAAGTCGACATGTCCACGTCTCACACGGAAAACTTCACCGTGGCTTCCTGGCAAGCTACATCATTTCAAACAATGTTTCCCATCCTGCTCTTATCATTTATACCGAGTGGTGTCAGTCCCTTAGTTTACGCTGCTGTGGGTCTTGTCGGAGTTGTAGCTGTGGCGGCTGCAGTCTTGTTCTACTACCGTAGAATGAAGGCTTGATGAGGAACTAGAGGACTCTTAACCGATTATTCGGTAACCTTGTCCTCTGATCTTTTTTTATTTGTATATCGGTGTCGAAAGCAGCATCCGAAAAATTAAATTATACAATCTGTGTGTGAGTTACGATTCTGTTTCGGCTTTCTGATGTTCTTTTTGGTGGGTGAAAGCTTTTTTATTTTGTTTCTGCTCCAAATGTTCCTAATCACTTACTTATTTGCTTGGTCATTTTTTTGGAGCGATTCAAATATGTACAGTTTTTCTATGCGTCCAAAATTTTTGACTTTTTTAGAATCCTAATTTCTCGGAAATTTTTTGTAGGGCTTCTAAACTTATTCTTAAGAATTCTGTTAGTGGTACTCCGATTTCCTCGCAGACCCTGATTCTGTCCCTGCCGGTTGCTGCGGCAAAGGTCTTGTCTTTAAACTTCTTCTTGAGTGTTTCAACTCTGACTTGTTCCAACTTTTTGGTGGGCATAACGAGGGCTGCGGCTATTACCAATCCCGATACGGCGTCTGAGCAAATTAGTCCCTTTTCCAGCTTCGTTTGTGGTTCAACCTTGGTATACTCGTAATTGTGTGCTTTAACCGCGTTAATCACGCTTTCAGGGACCAGTCCTTGGATATACTCTACCGTTTTGGTGGTGTGAATCTCAGGAGAATTCATGGTTTCTTGATAATCCAAATCATGAACTAAACCCAATATTCCCCAGAGTTCTTCATCCTCTCCCAAATGTTTGGCTAAGTTCCGCATTATAGCCTCAACAGCCAGAACATGCTTAACCAATTTATCATCTTTAAGATGTTTATTAACCAATTTCAAAGCTTCATCCCGGGTTAACATAACCTAAATAAAATATCCCATTTTTCTTAAATCTTACTATTTTACATCGACACAAAAATAAACAGAATTAAAACGGAGATAGAAACAAATAATTTGGGTAAACCTAATATATAAAAAATTTTTTAGCGAAAATTAATCTATTATGTGGGAGGTTGTTTATGCAGAGGGATTATAGGAAAGAAAGAACTTGGAATTGGGGAATTGTTTTTGCGTCTTTAAGAGGATTTGGGCGGAAAGAATTAAACGAATTTTGGGATAACAAAAATTTAGGGAAAAATTAATATTTTTGGGATAATTTATTGTTTTGAGGGAAAATTTTATGTCTGTGGTTAAAATTGATGGTAAGGGCAGAATGACCATACCCAAAGCCTTGGGTTTGAAGGAAACTAGGGCTATTGTTATCCCCGCCGGCTCATTTTTTGTGGTCGTCCCGATTCCAAAGAAGCCTCTCGAAGTTGCCAGACAGTGGTTATCTTCAGACCTGGAAAGAAGAGAACTCAAAGAATTGGCGGAAAATGCTGCGATGGAAGACGCCTTGAAAAGGGCTAAGAGGAGAAAACAGGCTTGATGATTGAAACAGACACGCTTTACGCTTATGTGAAGCTCACTAATCGGTTAAAAACTGTGGCAGAGACTATTATGAGTATGATTGATCAGGGAGAGTTAGGCCTAGTTTATTCATCAAGGGAAGTGTTCCACGAACTGTACTATGTATCGGCTAGAGAAGGTGTTTCAATCGATGATTACATAGCGAGAGTCGCCGCCCTCACCGCTATAAACAATCTCAAGTTTCTTGAAACCACATCAGAAATCGACCTTCTCGCATTCACCCTTATGAAACAGTATAAAATCACGTCTGTTTTCGACGCCTACTACGCGGCGACTGCACTCAACCAAGTGCCAGATCACACCATTATCTCAACGGATGACGTTTTTGACAAAATCCCAGGAATCACAAGGTTAACTCCCCAAAAACTGATCAGTCTAAAATCCTCCGAAAAGAAGAATTTTCAACAATAGGTAGTAAGCCTCAGCAGGTGGATGAACCAATTAACTATCCTTTATGTGTTCTCTAGGTGATTAAATGATTAAAAAAAGTTCAGATAAGGAAGAGATAATTGCTCGATTCTTTATTTTACCTAGAAGGTTATATCCCACGACTTTATCACTTCTTTTAATTACAGATAGGAGAATGATTTTTTTGTCAAAAGGTAGAGGTTATCTGAAAAAGCGTGCTTCGGAACCGATTATGACTCAAAGCGTCTTTAACCGCGAAGAACTCGATAAAATAGTTGAAATGCATGAAAACAATTACTGCTTTGAACTCGGGGAAATATCCGGAGTGGAGGTGAACACTTCACCTTTCAAGGAAGAAACCTTCGGCTATTACCTAAAAATTGCGACAAAGAAAAAGAAAACCAAATGGGATCTGAGATTCGAGGACCTAGAAAAATTCAGAGAAACCGTGAAAAAACTCGGGGTAAACTATGTCGAAAAATAATGAGACAAAATATTGCCTTCTTTCTAGTAGTGGGGGGCCTCGGGATGAATCTTTTTAACGTATTTTGTTTCGAAGATATCTTTTTCTTGCAGATGTTGTTTGAGGTATCCGAGCTTTTTAAGGACTGGCAAAAAGGCCATGGTTGATTCTATGTATTCACGGGAGAGTAGGGCGCAGTATTTGGGGGAGACGGCATAAGTTTTCTCAACAAAATCTACATTTAATCCCCTTATTTCTCTGGAAACCATTTTGGCGGCCTCGCTGGGTTTTTCCCGGATGAGGGTGCAAGCTTTTTTATGTTCCTTTAGAAATTCCATAATCAGCGGGGCCTCTTTCTCCAACTCCTTTCTAATCAGTATACCATAGCTGGGATTATTAGGCCAAAGCACATCTGGGGGTAAAACCATTTTCACCTCCATCTGCTGGGAAGCAGCTACTAACAGTGATGGGGTTCCCACTGCGGCGTCTATTTGCCCGTTTTCAAGGGCTTCTGGAAGGAACTCTGCCCACTCATAATTTTCTACTGTGACACCCTTTAAATCTAGTTTTTCAATTAGGTCACGAAGGATGACGTCATGTATTGATCCTCGGGAGGGGGTGCCTATTTTCTTGCCCACGAATTGCTCTAAGACCCTGTGGACTTCTCCATATTCTTTTAACGGGTTGTATTTTTTTGTGGCTATCATCACCGTGCCTTCCACGTGACCTCCGCTCACACAAATTATTGGAACCCCCCGATCTATGGCAATCATTGCTGGAGGTAGACCAATGTATCCTATGTCAATATCTTTTTTACTGAATGCCTCAGTCATAGCGGGTCCGGTAGCGTACAGCCTCCAATCAACCTTTAGGTCTGACTGCTTCTCTCCCCATTCTCCACTTTTTAGAATGTAGGAGGTGTGATACATTGTGGGTAAGTAACCTATTCTGAGTTCATTCAATTATTTAACCCCCTGCTACTGGTACAAACATTAGAATCGTATCACCCTCATTTATTCTTTTGTCTGGGCTGTTTACCTCTTTTCCGTTTAGAAATATTTTAACATGTTCTTTCAGAGATCCCTTTTCTTCTAGTATTGCGTCACTAAACTTTTTCCCGTATTTCTGGCATAGATGCTCGATGAGTAATGAAATGGTTTCCTTTTTTTCGGTTTCTATGGCTCCCTCTCCAACGATTTCTCGGAGCAGGGTCAGGAATTTCACCTTTATCATCTATAAGTCACCCTGGCATTTTTCGGTATTGTGGAGCATTTTTTTCCAATTCACAATTGTGAACAATAATTGGGAGAATATAAGAATTCCGAAATACTTTAGATTTATAAATTGCCAAACATTTAATACAATTGAGGGATGAAATTGGATGATGCATTTACCTATCCTGAAAAAATACACGGCATATTTATTACGGTTCCAAGGAGACCAAGGATTCCTCAGATGAAACACTTGTTCGTGGTCACAAACTACAGAATAATAATATTCCGAGGTCTAGAAATCCTGAAAAACCCACCGCCGGAAATAAATCCCGAATCCCAGATCATAAACTGGAAATATGTAAGCAAAGTGGTGGAAAGCATTAAGGGAAGTTATGCGATCCCCCTCTATGAGATTGAAGAAATAGTAGTAAATACCTACTGGCGCAGAGTAACCATATATGGATACCTAATGATAATAAAAACCTATGATGGAAAAAAGTACAAGTGGAACCTACGATTCGATAACCTGGAAGGATTGAAAAAACTAACCACGGAACTGAGCATCCCCTTCAGCATTATTAGAAAATAAACAAAATACTGAAACCCCTTAAACCTTGTGCCTCCTAAAAGAATAATAATGGATAAGTACTATTATTCCGTATAATATAATGTTTTATATCTCTTCTCGATTATAACTTACTTTAAAAGGTGACTCGAAAATGGAATTTATAGAGAAATTATTAATACCAAAATGGTCCATGAAAGAGATTCTTGACAAAAAAATTATTCAAAAAGCTTCTGAAGCCATTAAAGCGAAAGTAACCGACGTTACTAAAGGCAAGGATTCTGCCCAAATTAAACTCACCACAAGCATGTCACTCAAATCCCTTGGCACAGATTTTCTTGTTAAATTAAAAGACGCTAAAAACGGAGCCATATTAGAACTTCTAGGAGAACCCAAGGTCGACCTAGAAGATCCTAAACTGTTGACAAACGCCGGACATAAGCTCATAGACAAAATCCAAAACCTATGCAAATAACTACAGAACCTGCTGGAAACACATCATCCAAGCTTTAAAGACGAATAGCCTGACAACATAGACCCATATAAATTCTAAAAATAGGAGACTTTAGTCTTTTTTTAGGGAGAGAAAAAATTCTAAAAAGCAAAAGCCTATCACGCCTAATCTGAAAGAAGTAAATACAGAAACGCGGAAGCT
>DXJA01000027.1 GCA_019056875.1 Candidatus Jordarchaeum madagascarense | reverse complement strand
GGCTTGTGAATATGTTTATGATCCGGAGGTAGGAGACCCAGACGGAGGAGTAGCGCCAGGAACAGCCTTTGAAGATATTCCAGATGACTGGGTTTGCCCAGTTTGCGGAGTGCCAAAAGACATGTTCGAACCCTTGGAAGAATAAGCTATTAAAGCTTACCAACTTTTTTTTTAATTTTTATAAATATTAGGAAATCTGGAAAATCACACCTTTATCCAAATTACTTCTGCTAAAAAATATGAACCGATATTAGATTAACCGAATATTTATCGTAAAATCACCCAATAAGGAAAGCCCATAAATTTCAGATATCGAATGATTTCTGAGATAATATGATTAATCAATTTGAAAATTTTTAGGGGAATAATTGGGGGGTTCTTTTCTTCTGTAGATTAACCAGTTTTTTGGTGTGCTCCGCTACTTCTCTAGGATTTACCTTTATTCTAGCAACTCCACTTCTCATTGCCGCTTCGGCTACCGCTGCTGCTTCCTCGGGCATAACTCTTGGATCCAAGGGGCTGGTAATTATATATTTTTCTGAAAGCTCCTGCTCTGAAACAAGTGATGCTATAGCGTGCGCTGCAGCGATTTTCATTTCTTCATTTATATCAGACGCCCGTACATCAAGCGCACCCCTGAAAATTCCCGGAAAACCTAGAACATTATTGATTTGGTTCGGGAAATCAGATCTACCGGTAGCCACAATCTTTGCACCAGCTCCTAAAGCCTCATCCGGCATAATTTCAGGTACAGGATTGGCCATCGCAAAAATAACAGAATCATCCGCCATTAACGCTACCATTTCTTGGGAAACTACACCTGCAACAGACAAGCCGATAAATACGTCAGCACCATTTAGTAGATCGGATAATGTCCCCTCGATTCTTTCTTTATTCGTAATTTTTGCTATCTGCTCCTTGTAAGTGTTCATGTTGTAGGTTCTACCCTCATAGATCGCACCCTCCCTATCACAAACACTCAAATCTTTCACTCCGGCATTCAGCAGAAACTTTGAAACAGCGAGACCCGCTGCACCAGCTCCATTAACTACGATGCGAACTTCACCCAATTTTTTGCCAACAACCTTTAGAGCATTTATCAAACCTGCTAAAACCACTACTGCGGTTCCATGCTGATCATCATGAAAGACAGGAATATCTAGCTCTTTTTTTAATCGTGACTCAACTTCGAAACACGAAGGCGCCCCTATATCTTCTAGATTTATACCGCCGAAGATGGGCGCAATAGTTTTAACAGTTTCAACTACCTTGCTTGGATCAGTTGTTTCTAAACAAATGGGAAAAGCATCTAAGCCAGCAAGCATCTTAAAAAGAATTGCCTTTCCTTCCATCACGGGCACAGCCGCATAAGGTCCGATATTTCCCAATCCTAAAACCGATGAACCATCGGAGATAACCGCTACAAGATTTCCCTTAACCGTGTAATCGTAAATCTGGGATACATCTTTGCTTATCATCCTAGCCGGTTCAGCGACTCCAGGAGTATAGGCAAGAGCCAAATCCATAGGATTTCTCACGGGAGTCTTTGCAATGACTTCCAATTTACCGTTACCGGGAGTATTGTTTCTATGATAATCAAGAGCCTTTTCTCTTAGGGTCAAAAGAATACCTCCTAAATAAAAATGAAAGGTAAACATTTATCTTAATATCGGAGATTAGAAATAGGACAGAATAAATTGGATTTTTAGCCTATACCCTCCTCACCGACTATACTATAAAGGATTTCTATTTCTCTGCTGGTTTTTGCAAATACACCTGTATTGCCTAATTTTACCGTCTTTAAACCAGTGGACTTTACCTTAGAGTAGGCTTCCACCATCTCCCTAAGTGTGGGCGGACGAGCATCACTCAATTTGTACTCTGGAAAGAAAGCCAATATAGTGAACGGAATTTCGGGATCCGCATCTTTAACTATTTCAGCTATTTTCACTATCTGATCACTCTCCACCCATCCCGGGATATAAAGTGTTAAAACTTCAATAACAAAATCGCGATCAACCAATTCTTGGGGCAGTTTAAGAATCCACTCATTGGTGGTTCCGCACAGCCTACGGTAAACTTCCTCCTCATAAGCCTTGATATCTAACCAGAAAGAATCCACACCCGCCTCCCTGAGGCTATCTATGTTCCTAGGGGTTAGACCGTAACCATTAGTTTCAATAAGAACAAAAATGTTTTCACACCTTTCCTTAATTTTTCTTGTAGCTTCAGCGTAGAACTCGCTGCAACATACTATATCTCCGCCGGTAAAAGCGACAATGTTTCTAGCGGGTCCCCACCCTTGGGGACTTAACACAATCTGCTCTGGTTCAAGTTTGCCCGGGCAAAATTTACTTCGCTTATCGGTAAGGACACACGAACCACAATGACGACAAAGGTCAGTGGCAGTAGACATGAGAGCTCTTTCCCGCGGTTCTTCAAATGTTACGCTTCGCTCATAATCTACACACATCTCAGCTATTTCGTCAGTAGACATCCAGTGTCCAGAAAAAACTTGACTAAACTCCCAAGAATGACACTTAAGACAAGCATGATTACAACCGCTCTGATAAATCGAGAAATAATCCTCAGGACGGGAAAGATGCGCAGATTTAATAACCCTATTCCAAACATCTCCAGATTTTTTAAGAGTAGCTTTGCAAGCGGGTTTCAGCCCCTCAGAAGTCTGAGTCAAACACTTGCCCTGGGGAAAACCCTGATCCACCATCCTACAAGACCACAAACAATCACCACTAAAAAGGTGACAACAACATTATTATGAACATTTTTCTTACTTTAATTTACTCTTTTGTTTATTGAATCGTATTTATGCCAGTTGTCAATTTAGCATAAATTTATGGTGAAATATGGCCGAGTATATTTAACCTATTTTTTAAAAAATGAAGCTGCATTTTTATTTGGTAATAGAAAGTGATTGTATACTTTTATGAGGAGAATATCATTATTGATTTTCTTTTACAGGTATTAGCTTTTTTATTTTGTATAGGTGGCGCGTAGAAAGGTTTACTAGAGTTTTTGTTTAGATATCCATTGGAGGAAATTTTTTTTTCTGATAACTTTTTATTTACCTGAATTATAAAAATGGTAAAAATTTTATTAAATAATTGTGTTTTCTGCAATCGCCTTTTATTTGGCTTTGTATCTTTTCAAAGAGAAGACTAATAAAGCACCTGAACCTAAGAAGATAATCAGCGTGAAAAGTTGGTGAGGTGTGCATGTTTAAGAAAGTGTTAAGGCGACAAAGATACTGGCGAAGTAGGAACTCTGAGGAGATAGTATACATTAACCATGAGAAAGAGTGTGGAGGAATTTATGTAACGATAAAGCCAAGAAAGGCAATTGTTAAAATTGCAGAATGGGACATGATAAAAGTTTTCACAAGCGCAAGAAGGCTTGAAGAGTTCCTAGAAGAGTTAAAACCACCAGAACTATACTGATAATGTTCCATTCTCTTTCCCCCTAATCTTATCGCCCAACTTTGATTCTGGATAACTGCCCAAAATAAAATTTTAACTACAAGGGAGGAGGGCTAGTCACTTGGTTACTATTTTTGAATTATGTGATACCGATATATACTTTCTGGATATCTGAGAATAGTACTTGACTATAAATATTCATTACTCCCTAATTTCTCTAAGTAGAGAAGGGCCAGGAGAGTGTTAAAGTGCCAGAAGTTTTTTGTCGCATCCTGAATAGGAATGTTGATGGAGGATACTGTGCGTTTATATGCGAGCTCCCTGAGGGAGAAAAAAGGATTGTTTTCAATCCGTTTAGGGGAATTTATACGGGTTGCAACTTTCATAACGAACTCTCAAAGAAAGGTCCTCTCAACTCCTGGAAGATTGAAATACTAGAACCATGGAAATCCAGTAATTCAGAAAAAGAATTGGTGAAAGATCAAATTGTGAAATGAAATCTTTCCAATAAAAATTTTGTTTTATTTTGATTATGCAAAAATTCTCCGAGTACGCTTCTTATTTTGCTGACATATGTTTAGCTGGCTTTTTTTATGTGAAGTTTTTGTCAATCTCGGAAAGGAAAAATTAACCACAGATTTGGAGATGTTCTGGATTGTAGTATTATTAAATCCGTGTTATTGAGAAAAATTAATATTATAAGAATGTTATATTTTACATGCCAGCAACGACACAAAAGAACCACTAAATCTACTTTAATTTGAATTTAGCAGAGTAGCTTTCCAAATTTCCAAAGGTCTGCAGTCCATGAACGGAAGACTTGAATCTTTAATGGTGATGAGAGAATGAAAACCGTTCAAGAAAGTAAGATTAAACCGACAACAACCTGGTATTCATTCATACATCTAATACTTGGTGGCAGCTTCGCTTTTGGTTTAAATTATCTGAGCATGTTCACCATAGTTCATGAGTTTCTCCACGCGGTACCTTTATTCTTGGCCGGAGTACCCTTCTTCATCAGCGAAACCTTTTGCACAAGTTCCTATATTCTTGGTCTTTTTAGAGGAGTCTCTTGGTGGTCATGCGTATTCCCCTACATGGCAGACTATATAATCACATTTGCCCCTATGCCTTACATAATTCTTAGAAGAAGGCTCAGTTTCTTCTGGTCCGAGTTCATCACAGTTTCATTCGTATTAACACTACTATGCCACGCAATTCATCTTTGGGCAGAATTTATTGTAATACCAATATAAAAATTAGGAATAGTTATCACAACTTTCTTTTTTTACATTATTTATGATTTTTAATTTACAAAAAGTTGTTACTATTTTTTGGAGGTTTTATGGGTTAAATTTATAAATTTTCTAGGTAAGATATTTAGAAATTCACTTTTGGAGGTGTATAGTTGAGTAATGTGGATGAACTTGCCAGACATAATGTCTTCACATGTAGAACTACAGATGACATCCCAACAGTTGCTAAAAGGATGGTAGATGCAGAAGTGGGGTCAATTTTTGTGGAGAACAATGAAGGAAAAATAATTGGTCTGATCACCGATGGTCAGATTTTAAGACTTGTTGCAGACAGAGCGCAGCCAAGTAGAATAATTGCTGAGGATATAATGGCAACGCCTGTTGAAAAAATAGATAAAGACGCATCCATTAAAGACGCATGGGAAATATTTATGAAAACGGGTTATAAAAGATTAGCTGTAACAGACAAGGGCAAGATTGTGGGCGTTCTAAGTCGTAAAATACTGCAAAGATTTATGCGCTACACAAGGGCAAAGACATTAGTAACATAAGGTAATGATAAAATATTAAACTAAAAAATCGGGACGATTTTTTTCTAGGTAAATCTTGATTGAACTTGATTTCTTATTTGATATTAGAACAGTTAAGTAGCCTTCAACGCAAACTAGATCTTGCTGGTTTTTTATCTGCGTATCGAATTTAGCTATTCCACCATCATGCTTCGCCATTGGTTTCCTTTCCTCTACTCCTAAACCCGTTTTTAGGATAACAGCTAGCATTCGGTATTCTGAAGGATTTGGTATGAGATGCAGGAACCCCTGCTTAGAGGATTCTTGAAAGAATGCATCTTTTATAAATATGCCTGAGCGGCAAAAGTACCCTCTCCTTTCAAGATGAATCTACATATTATCGTTCTTTAGTGGTCTCATTCTTCTTGCCTTGGAAATAAGTAGTGTTTGGTTAATTTTTTTACCATAAGATTTATAAACTTATATGAATTTTTCTTCATATGAAGATTATTTCATATATTGGTGGTCCGTATGAAATACGATCTATGCGAAACGTGTTATCAATTCTTTTCAACCTTGGCAAATCCGACACGATTAGCAATTCTGGAACTTCTCCAAGATGGGCCGAAGAATGTAACCGAAATTTCTGAGGCTCTAAACCAGGAACAGAGCATGATATCTCATAATCTTAAACCCTTGGAGAGATGTAGGTTTATAATTCCGGAAAGAAGGAGGAAAATGTGTTTCTATCATTTGAATGAAGACACTATGGGAAAATTATTCAAAGTATTCTCTTCACATGCCGAAAAATATTGTCCTACGAAAGGAAAATGTCATATGGACAGGAAATCTTCAAGGAGGAAGAAGGAAGCTTCAGGTTAATTTGTAATTCACTCAGATTTAATGAGGGTGAAAAAATAATGGTGTTGAGAAATATAGTTGTAATTGATGAAGAAAAATGCAATGGTTGTGGGCAGTGTGTAATTTCTTGTGCGGAAGGAGCTCTCAAAATTGTTAATGGCAAAGCCAAACTGATTAGTAACAAATACTGTGATGGTTTAGGAGCCTGCATAGGGGAGTGCCCACAAGGTGCCCTGACCGTAGAAAAGAGGGAAGTCGAAGAATTCGATGAAGAAGCAGTGACAGAACACCTAAAGAGAGAAAAATTAGCTCCAGCAGTTCACCCGGAACATTCAACTCATCAAGCCTGCCCCTCAGTACAAGTTATGGATTTCGAAAGAAATCTTGTGAAGGAAGAAACAGGAAAAACCCCAGATAAGATAGAATCTGAGCTCACTCAGTGGCCTGTGCAACTGGCACTAGTACCAGCCAACGCCCCCTTCTTCGAAAACGCAGATCTGCTTATAGTTGCCGATTGTGTGCCCTTCGCCTACCCTAACTTTCACAACGATTTTTTAAGGGGTAAAAAACTGGTGGTGGGATGCCCTAAACTGGATGATACAGAGTTCTACAAAGAGAAATTAACTGAGTTATTCAGTCGTTCCAATATTAGAAGA
>DXJA01000273.1 GCA_019056875.1 Candidatus Jordarchaeum madagascarense | reverse complement strand
TTATTAAATAATTATTTACATCACTTTATCCATTTTATTACATTTGTATTTTATCTGAGGCTTTCATTAGTTGATGCTTCTAGTAAGATTAATTGCACCATTATTTTAGTACGGGCTAACCAAGATTTTTAAATAAGCATTAATATCCTAAACTTTAATGTTTATAATGTGAATTAAGGATAGGAGTGAAACTTGATTTTTTTTCGGGTGAGGATATGAAGATTGGGGTTGTTTTGTTGAGCGGTGGGCTGGACTCCACGACCACTGCATCCTACGCCAAGAGTCAGGGCTATGAGGTTCATGCGATAACGGTGCATTATGGCCAAAAATTGAGTAGAGAAATCAAATCCGCAAGAGAGGTTGCCAAACGCTTGGGATTGAAACACAAAATACTGGATATTTCCCCGTTTAAGGAGGTGGCTTGGTACAGCGCTTTGACTCATCCTGAACTATTCGCGGTTCCCAAGGATAGAAGTGTGGAGGAGATGATGGAGGATGTTCCCATAACTTATGTGCCCCTGGTTTTTGTTAGTACCTGCTCATCGATGGCATTTGCTATAACTTCTCTAATAGTATGATATATTTCCCAATCTTCAAGGATTTTCTCTATATTTAGTTCAAATTTCTTTGAATTCATTTTCATCTACTTTTTAGCTTTTTATGAATCATTTTCTAATCTTACAATTTTTCCATGTTCCAAATGCGTCAATTTTTTGATCTCAATTATTATCTTATTTAAATTAGTTTGTCCGAAATTACTAGGTATTCTCCATTGATTATTACTAGGAGTTTGTCTGGATCTAATTTTTGCCATTGTTCGTTGCTTAGTTCTTTCACTGTTGTTACTAGGATTGCTCCGCCGTATTCTTTTTGTCTTCTTAGATAATAGATTGGTCTATCGTGATAGTGGTGGAAAACATACATATTGTTACCGTCTGATAGTAAGAAGTTGATTCTGCTCCAAGGGTGTTCTGCTAGAAGTTTTTTTAATGCTTTTTTTAGACCCGGGTAGATTCCTCGAATTCTATTGTTGGAATATAGGTATTGTTCTAGATGATCTATTAGGTAGCTGAACCGTCTTGCGGAGTCTATTTTCGACCCTATATCATGCCTTACTGGATAATTTAGGTTGATGCTTCCGTTGTGTGCGAATATCCATTCTCTTTCTAGGGCTCTGGTTTTGAAGGGGTGAGAGTTGCAGGGGTCTGGTTCGCCGCTTGTTGCTGCCCTTACGTGTGCGATTATTGTTTTGATCTTGGTTTTTTCCATGATGTTGAGGAACTTTTCTTTGACCTCTTGCCTGCTTATGTCTTCTCCTGATCTTTCCACTACTGCCTTCGATCCCTTGTAGTATCCTATTCCCCAGCCGTCGTGGCACCAGCTACCTTCTCTAATAAACACGGGTAAGCTTCTTACTGCTCTATCCTTTTCATTGCAGCTTAAACCGAACAATTCACACACTCTAATCCCTCCAAGGAAACTCATTCATTGTCCTCGGTTTCGATTTGGAAAAAATTTGTGTCATGTTGATTTTAAATTTCATTTAATTTGATATCTTCTTATAAACCTTAATTGATTCAGGTATTATTTTTTTCCAAAATTGAAGGGCTTGTTTAGCTTTTCTCTCGAATCTTTGGATGAGTCATTCCCCTAGAGATTCGTCTGCTCACCGCAAGATCGCTTGTGTCCTGCGTGATTTCCCTTCTTAGAATAAATAGAATGGGTGAATATGGTTGTATGTGTCAGTAGTAATAGCATTCATTTTTCCATCTTCTAATGATGTTTATTTGATTATTTTTGGCTCTTGGTGGTAAAAGTGTAAAATATATTTATTATTCCAAAATTTTATATTTTTTCGGAGGAATTCATTTTGGTTGAAAATTCAATTGTTCATCGGAAGTTTACTTTAACGATTCCTAAACGGGTTAGGGAGGAACTCAACATAAGGGAGGGGATGGAGATACTGTGGCGTGTAGAGGATAATAAAATTATTCTTGAGCCTAAGACTTTCAGAAATCTACACGGGAGGTTTAAGGGCTCGGCAAGGTATGCGACCGAGAAAGACAAACAGGAAGTGGAAACAGTTTTCCTACATGAGGGGCAGAAGAATGAGCGGAAGACTCATTGACTTAACTGTGCTCATAGCGTACAGCTTCGAGGGTGATTCAACTCATAAAAATGCTGAAAGCTTCTTCAAAGAAGCAGAGAGAGAAGGGATACAGGTGTCCATTGTGTCTACTATGGCTATGGAGGCGGAAGCTATTTATTTGGATGGCGGGAAAAATTGATGTGGAGTTAAAGTCTTGGCTTCGGTTTATTGTGGATGTTCTTGAAAATCCGCTGCTTCAAAAGATACCTATAACCCCCGGACTCTTCACCGAACATATAAAGCAGTGCAGGCTTTTCGGAGGGAAATACACCTATTTCGACTCCTTCCATGTTGCAGCAGCACGAATCCTCAAACTGAAACTGGTAACAACAGACAAACAGATACTGAGAGACGCAGACATTTCCTCAGAAGACCTCAAAACCTATTCTTAATAGTCTAGGCGTATATCTCTTAATTATTTAGAATTCTCTATGGGGGTAAAATTTTTTGTTGCGTTTTGCCTAAAAGTTGGGGGTAGTGGTTCAGCGAATAAAGTTGGGTTTAAATTCTTGGTTGATGGCTGTGCAGTTTGAAGTAACTGCGGAAAACCTTAACTAAAATCCTTGGAATATTTCACTCACTCTACTTCCTATTTCTTAAGCTTCAACTTTTTTCATGAAATTTTTTTGGGATGCATAATTTGCTGTTTCATTTTTCTAACTTGATTCTCTTAAACCCCAACCTATCGTAAACTGAATCTGAGCTTATTATTTCTCCCCTGCAGTGGGCTGCATGAAAAGCATCAAAAACTCCCACACCATCTGCAATATACACTGCAGCTTTGAGATATGTCTGTTCCTCTATTCTGCAAATTTTCATCACATTTGTAACAATTCTAATGTACTCGAGATCATACCTCTTTGCCAAAAGCATGAGTTCGATAAAAGTGGCTTCAGAGGTTGTGATATTGCCCTTATTCTCCTCGAAAATTTTCTTTGCTTTATCCCTCAACCAATCTGTGGGCTTGAGTAAGGCTAGGAAGAAATCTGTGTCTGCATAGATCACCTAAGTTCCTCCATTGCCTGCTTTAAGATATCCTCTTTGAGTTCTTTTATTGATTTTTCTGGAAGCTTTTTTCCAATTTTTTCCAAATCCTCAACAGGGTTGGCTGGAATAGGTATAAGGTGTATTCCTTCCTTGGTTTCAACGAGGTAGAACTCTTTGCCAAGCTTTTCTCTTATGTGCTTTGGCAGATATATTCTTCCCTTTTCATCACACTTCAGCATCATTTTTACCACATTTAGTTGTTTAGTGGGAAAATATTTAAATTTTTCCACCACCATCTCCGGCGAAAGAATGATACGCTCAAAAAAGGAGTTCGAATATACCCGAGAGATTCAAGAAACGCTAGACGAGTTCGAAATAGACCACGAATTTGAGGTTTATCGCGACCCAAAAGAGACACTAAAGAAAATAATGGAAGAGAGCAAAAAATTACACCACAGGAGTGGAAACAGAACATTTGGTTTATAGAGCTCCTTTTCGATTTTGAGCCTCAAAATAAGGGTTTGAATCGAGCATTTCTACATTACCCTAGTGCTGGGTGTTGTAGATTTGTTAGGTTTTGGGGAAATATTTTTGAGGTTTTAACATGTCCCGCTATCTGACATACTCCCCGTGCTAAAGCATGTGGGGTTCTACGCTTACGCACAAGTAGCGTGGGGTATGCTACTACCCGTTAATGGCTTCCGTATCCTTTTTCAGGTGGGCAGGCCCTATTGTTCTGATTTTTCCTTTTTCCAGTATTTTTATCCCCCGCAATTCATTCCACATATTGGGGAAGGTGGACTCGCTTCATTTTTTGTAACCATGTCTGTGGGACAGTTAATGATTTGGAGTATGATATTGAAAAGTATTCTCTTTCCAAGGGCTTTGCTGAAAAATGGAGAATAATCCCTATTTTGAAATTAAGGAGAGGTGTGTAAAAAAGAAGTTTATATGGTGGAGCATTAGAAACGGGCTGTTGTCCACATTCTTCGACGCCTCAGGGCTTCTGAGCTGGTTGACTACTATGGATCTATTTAACCTGTTTGAGTTGGGTGATTTCAGGGGTTGGAGAATCAGTGGTGTTTTGGCAGGCACCACTGTGGTTTCCAGATATGCGAAAACAAGGTGGAGTCTATTTTCCAAGGTTTCTATATGTGGAAAAGGATAGATCTAAAATCATATAGTGTTTTTTATCCAAAAACATTCGATATTTGATAGCATAAAAAAATTGGAGAGAATAGAAAATGCTATTCTCTCTGAATTTAAGCCATTCTATTTATGTAGATTATGAATATCATCGTCGGACTATAGTTTGGATATACGTTGTCAGAGTATATAGGAACGGCAGTCATAGTTGCGTTGGCACATTCTGCATAGTCTGTGAACATATACATGACTTGATAAGTGTCTAAGTTGTATTCAGTTTCATAGTACCAGTTCCACATGCCGTCTGTTTGTGGTTCGATGAACCATATTCCGTCTGTACATTGAATTGCTACGAATGCGTGGCCGAATCCGTCGACTGGAATTAATTCCCAAGTTACTGTTTTTTGACCAATGCCGTAACTTATCCAATCACCGAGCGTGTCATAGCCAAACCATACCATGTAATAAGTTCCGTTTGATGGTGGTTGCCATATAAAGTTTGCACTGGAAGTGTAGTTGTTGGGGTATGCATATGATACGTATGGAACTGCGTCAAAATAACTATATGGATAATTGCTTGTGAGGACATCGAACTCTGTTTGGTTGTAAATTGAGAAATATACACCGGTACCTGACGTTACGGTAAAGCTTATAGCAAGATTACTTATATCGGTCCCGTTCTCTGGAGATAGTATTTGTGAATAAGATATAGCTTGATACCATGCACCACTGAGTATGTGTGGTACAAGAGCCGCTGGATTGACTGCTAGCAATGTGTATGATGAATTATATTCGTACTCTGTTAATAATGCTTCCATGGTAACGAATAGTCCTCTCCAATTCATCTCTTTCATGTGGTTTATCAGCATTATGCTGAAATCTCCGCACATGAAGTATTCATTGTATTCCAATTCGTCGGTATGGTCAATGTTTATTAGCCAATTGTAGACTTCTTCTGGTGTTGGAATAACTGGACTGGTTAGAGGTTGTGTCCACAGGTTATATAGTGATTGATACTGTGCTGAGAGCAATAGATATTCAGTTTGTAGGTCTTGGTAATCTGATTGTAGTTGAGTATAGTATGCCAACAACTGGTCATATTCACTTTGCAATTGTGCATTTGTATATTGTAAGTTCTCTATTTCTTGATTCAAGTCATCTATTTGTTCCTCTAACACTATAATTTGATTCTGTAGGTCTGCTATTTCTGCGTTCAACAAATCAATCTGGTCTTGTAAGTTTTCACATTGAACCAATAAACTATCATAGTCATCCTGTAGTTCCTGATGTTCTGCTAAAAGTTGATTATACTCTGATAAAAGTGTTTCATAATTGTCTAACAAATCGTTGTATTGATGACATTTCTGTTCATACATCTGAAGTAACTGTTCGTAGTCCTGCTGTAGTTGTGAATCCTGCAATATTAAGGGGAATGGTATAACCTTCCCTTGTCCTTGTAAATATATACCTATCACGCCGACTGTTAATAGAGAACCTGCTATAATCCCTACTAGGGCTATTGTTTTCCATCTATTCAAGTTCGTTTTCATCTTACTTTTCCACCTCCTTTTACAATTGTTTGATTGAAGTTCCTTTCAATCATCATCCAACAGCTTGGTCACCAAAACCTAACATGTCTTAACATGGGGATGGTAGATTGGTTCTCAAGCTCTCCAAGAAGGATTCCCCCGCTAGACAGGCATAATGCCAGAATAGGATTGTTTGTAAACTTGATGGTTTTTCTGATTTGCCATAACCGGCATTCGATAATCCTCTCAGCAAACTCCAAATAAGCAACAAGGTGACAATCAGTAGGGCAACTGTGGAAACAAGGTATTTCTGGTAACAGGCATAGAATCCCCCAAGAATGATGGCTGAACAGTCTTGCGGAATCTATTTCTGATGCTATGTCTGGTCTTACCGGATAGTTTAGATTGGTGCTTCCGTTGTGTGCGAATATCCAGTCTCTTTCTAAGGCTCTGGTTTTAAAGGGGTGGGAGTTGCATAGATCAGCTTCACTGTTTGTCGCTGCTCTTACATGTGCTATTATTGTTTGGCTATTAGCCTTCTCCACAATTTTATGGAATTTTTTCGGAACCGGTTTCTTGCTTATGTCTTCTGCTGAGCTTTCCCCAATTGCCTTCGAATCATCGGAGTATCCTATGCCCCAGCCGTCTTGGCACCAGTCACCTTTCTCTATAAAGACTGGTAGGCTTTTTATAGCTCGGTCTTTTTCGTTGTAGCTTAGGCCAAACAGTTCACACATTCCTATCCCCCAACATGAATTTTTTTTATTGCCTTCTAATCATTTTTCGATGATTATTCTTTCTATTTGGGCATCAGCCTTCAATATCTCGTTTAATTTCTCTAATATGGTGTGTCTTTCTTTTGCATTGAACTCTATTAGGTCCAGTAGGGAGATTTCATAGGTGTACCATAGGTAGTTTAGAGCGTTGATTGCTGGGCAGTATATTTCCAGTTTTTGAGGTATTCCCTCTATTTGTGTGAAGAAGTTTAGTCGTAGTTCGAATCGGTCTACGCGTGCTTTCAGCAGCTTTTTTGGGTGGTCGAGTATTTTCCAGACTTGTTCTTGTCTTTGTGGTTTTTCGCGGAGCATTTTGACGCCTATTACTGCTTCAACCGGATATCCTGAGAGCATCCATTTTTCATAGTCTGCTTCGCTTATCCCGGGATCGGTGTCGAGTGTCTGATTCTCGGGGTAGGAGTGGGAGTGGAAGTTTCCTATTAGTTCTCCTCTTCCGAGCAGTCTACCCATTTTGCTTATTCTGTTCTCTTTTGCAACTCCCCACACCCCCTCGCTGATCTTCCTTTTCGCCGTCCGGATTGGTGATGCACCGGTGCAGATGTATTCTTCATTTAGTTCGTCTGGGTATCCGAAGAGTACTCCGACTGTTTCTTCGGGGTATGCTTCGGTTATTGTGGATATTATTCCGATTATGGCTTCCAAGTTTATTGTTATGGAATAATAATATTCATATTCTCCCATGGCTTTTCCC
>DXJA01000272.1 GCA_019056875.1 Candidatus Jordarchaeum madagascarense | reverse complement strand
TTCTTCTGCAAGGTTTTTTAATTCACCTTCTTTCATATTTTGAAAAATACCGAGTGAAAGAAAAGCGATCTTACCTAAAATTTTATTTCCATCTTCATTGTAGATTTCATAAATTTTGTCATTATTGGAATTTTTTATAAGCTCCTTGTAGTTATTGCATAGGAAATAATCGGATTCGATTTTTATTTTCTTTCCTTGAGATAGTCTATTTTTTACTTCCTCATCCATTCTTCCTATTAAGAGTTCTTCCCATTGAGAAATTATAGATGGGGGCAGAATCAGAAGTACATTTGGGTTCTTTCCATTATTAATGATCCATGTTGGATGTTTTCCGTTTAAGAATTCTTCAATCACTGCAGAGGCCATAAAGCTCTTGCCTAATCCTACCGAATCGGCTAATATTACACCACCATAAAAGTTCAGTATGTTTGCAGCATTTACAACTCCAACGAGTTGAAATTCCATAAGTATGTCTTTGGGAAGAAGGTTTATAACACGGCCTTCAAACCATTTATATACTAAATATTTAAACAAGGTCTGTGGATCTATTAACCTCCCTATCTGGGGGTAGGGACTTTCTGGAAGAACCCCCGAGTAGTCTATAACTTTTAGTAAATCTTCTCTAAATTCAGTGGCTTCATCCCACAATTTATCAAACCAATTGCTTAAGTAAACAACTTCCTCTCTTGATGTAAGTAATGCATTTAATTCTTTATTTCTTGTAAGCCCCTCAGCTGTGAAATTAGATGACCCAACAACAGCTAAACCGGGAGATCCATATATCTCCTCAGGATTAGTTAAAAATAGATACAACTTTGCGTGAAACCTTGATTTCTCATAAAGTCTAACATCGATTACATTATCGGCTATTAACCCCCTTAAATTTCTCATCTGTTTCACTTGTTCTTCTGTAATCTCGGTTTTTTGCAAATCTTCTATCATTCTTTGTTTAAATAATTCTCTTAGATTGTATCCTGAAACTAACTCCTCTTTTGTTAATTGAGTGGTTTCGTTTCCCATTATAATTTTTAGGAATGGCGAATCATCATGAATATCTGGAAAATCATTTTCAAGCAATGAAAATCCGCTCAAAAAAAAGTATCCAATAGCAAATTTCGCTTTTTTCGATTTGCTAATCTGGTCCTTAATAACCTTGATTAATTCTCGATTTGGGCTATTGTCAATTATTTTTGGAAAAAGTGAATCTTCATTTATCATTAATCTCTTACTCCTCTTCTCATCTAAGAATTTAGATTTCATAACTTGCTATTCCTACAATAATATTTAAACTAAATAGTTTTATTATTTTTCTACATTTGCTTATTTGGTAAATTAATTTTATTTATTCTTTAGTGTAATGAAGAACGTTCTATGTGAGTGGGAATACACGATTTGAAGGCATTTTATTCTTGTGTCTTGGTTATTTCTTATATAAGGATAACCGTATTTCGAAAATCACTTAAATAGAAAAGAAATTTAGGTAGTTACGATAAGAAGGTTACAAAATCTCATGTTCATTGGAGGAAGAATGATTGCAAAGGCTTTGGAAGTACGAGGAACTTCTGGACGCTTATCGGGAACTCTACAAGATTGATGTTTTTGATTTTGCTAAGGGAGTGAATATAACTAATGATATTGTCTCTCTTTCTAAAGATCTTGAGGCACACTATGAAAATAAAACAAAAAGCTCAGATAGTTATTATTCGCCTCTCATGGCTGCTATAAAGATTTTTTTCAAGTCTCAGAGGTGTATTATCGAGGTTTCAAATCGACTTTTTAAAATGGAAATTAATGATTCGCTATTCAGTTTTGTGGATAAGGTTTCACTAAACAAGGTCAAAATTGGAAACAAAATTTTGGATATTGCTTCACAGGGTGAAACTCAAAAAATAAAGCAAGTTTTCTTGGACGCTTTGGAGCATATTAAATCCTGTTTACCCGAAATAGAAAAAGCCAAAAAAAGGGTTTCTGAAGCTAAGGACCAAGATTTGGTATCCGTGTTAGGTGGGGGCGAAAGTCTTCTGAATGCAAAAACTTGTTATTTTGCCTCGATTATTGCAATTCTTGATAAAAACTTCGAGAAATCTATTCAAAATTTGGAAGAATCTATAAGATTCATAAAAAGTGCAATAGAGTACATTAGAATAAATCTGGATACCCCAGGAGAAGTTGAAAGCGCTAAAAAAACGGAAGCCTATTTGAATCTCCTGATAAACAATTATAAAAACTCCATTAAAACTATGCAAGAACTAAAACAAAAATAGAACTAATAATCGTTTCCTTAAATCCAAGTGCGAAAATTAATTTTGAGCCGATCATTGGACTTACTTCCAAGTTACTCTTGCTTCCCCGAAGCAAATCTAAAATCTAAACCCCCTTATTTACATTCTTAACCGCCTTGAAATAGCATCCACTGCCTTTCACTAATTCTTTGATGATATAATCGTCTATCTTCGCTAGGGGGTAAAGGAAGGGAAATATTAAGTAGTCTGGGATTTTGTGGCGTCTTAGAAATTCTCTTATTTCCTCGGCTACCTCGCTGAACTGCTGATTGTAGTAACCGTAGGTGGCAGCTTTCATTCCTGCTCCATTTATTAGTTTTAATATTTTCTTCAAGGTGTATCTTCTGTGGTGGCCTAAATCCAGATCCTCTCTTGTCAACTCGCCCCTTACCGTTTTTTCTTTGATAATTATTTTCTCTCTCTCAATGGTGGGAACAGTTCCCACAACAGCTCCACTCTTATTGATTACCCTTTTTGATTCTTTCATTACCTTTGCATCATCTGGAATGTGCTCCAAAACATCCAGCATTATAATTCCGTCAAAAATGTCTTTTCTAAAGGGTAAGGCTTGCCCGTCTGCAATAATGAAATCTATTGGTAGCTCATTTATCTGTGCGGATTTATGGGCTTCAAAGAAATCCTCGTTGGGAAGATCCATAGCAACCATCCTTAAACCATTTTCCATTAATGCGACGCTCCACACCCCCCAACCACATCCCATGTCTAAAACCATCTGTTTCGGTTTGGGATTTAATGCCTTGAAAACTCTCTTTGACCTTACCGCGTCAAGTAGGTAAGGATGCCCAATTGTTCGGTAAATCCATTCTCTAAACGCTACTACCCCGGGGCTCGGGTTTTCATGTCTGTGATAAGATAAGAAGCGACCAATTATCGGCTTTCGGAACAATCATTAAGCCTCCACAATTTTTCATCTCTCAATCACTTTGGATGTACTCCAAAGGTATTCGAAATAATCGGCTGCTAAGGCGGCGAGTCCTAGATGGTCTGACCAGATTCCCATGGAGAAAGTGATATCTCCCTCCGGGGTGATTTCTGGAAATATTATGATTGCCTCACGGTTGTCTATTATTATGCCACCGCCATATAATATGTCTCGGGTTCTTATCTCCTTGGAGTATTTAAACATTTTATCCAAAATCCTTACTTCTACGTTTGAAGTCATGAATTTGGTTTCTATTTCTTTTCCTCTCAGTTTATCCAAAATCTGTTGTAGTGTGACCAAGTTTTCCTCGGTTATTTTGGGAAAAGCGATTAGTACGTTCTTCTTTGTTTTTTCCACCATCTCTCCGATTTTTTCTAGGAGGTTCTCCTCTCCATGAATTATCCAAATGTCCGGTCTTTCAGATTCCCCGCTCTTCTCGTACAGCGGTTGAAGCTCGCTAACGATATACTCCTCATTATTTTCTATTTCCTTTTGTATTTGCAGCTTAAGACTTCTCATACCCTCTATGGGCGGCCGAGCTCTATACCTATTCGGTCTCCCCCTATTCGACTTAACCCAACCTTTCTTCTCTAGTCTCTCAGTCACCTCGTAAATTCTAGAATAGGGCACCCCACTTTTTTTGCTCAACTCGATCGCAGTGAGTGGGCCAGCATTTAGAAGCGTTAAATAGACTTCGATCTCGTACTTGGTGAGTCCAATATCCTCTAATGCCCTTTTGGTTTTATCACTAATCATATACACGCAGCCCAAAATCTTATAGCGATGATAGAGTTTTTGACTCTTGATATTTGTATATTTCTAATCTTTTTAAATTATTGATTATAAACCTACTATCACCATTTCAAAAACTTAATACGCTACCAACCAGATTTTTAAAGCAAAGCTATTAAAAGAACATAAAAAACTGGGGAAACTGTAAATTGTACTCGAATACCTCAAAAAAACTTCGGGAACTAAGAAGCCAACTGGTTGAAAAGGGATTTCAGGTAAGACAGCACTGCTGTGAATATTTTTTAATTAGAAACAATCAATTCGTAGGTGCCCTATCACTGTTTCCCAGCTGGAATCAAGCACTACTAATAAGCACCAAGAACCCAGAGGCTGAAAAATCAGCAGCCGAAATCTTACAGGCAATCAAAAAAATATTCCCTGAACTAAGGGTAGAATTTAGAAATTGAAAAATTAAAAAACTAAAAAACACTCTCTCAAAAATGATAAAAAACGGGGCTGATACTCATCTAGGAACATTGAAGGAATGAATAGATATGGAGAAAGAAGAAAACCAAGAGCCGAGAGAAAGAGTAAAAACAATTCACATTGATCAAAAACTATGTAAAGGGTGCGAACTCTGCATACATTTCTGTCCCCATAATGTACTAGAAAAATCGAAAAAACCAAACGAACAAGGGTATTACCCTCCAACACCAGTCAATATAAAAAACTGTAAGGCCTGTAAATTCTGTGAACTCTATTGTCCAGAGATGGCAATCTTCGTTGAGGAGGAAAGCTGAAACATTTCTAGCCAAAAATTTATTCACTGATTTTTACATATTTCAAAGGGAGAATGCTGTTATGTCCAAGAGTTTTTATGTGGAAGAGGGCGAAGGTAAATGCCGCGTTTGGGCGTTCTTCTTTCTCCTTGGCAATGACTTAGTGGTAGGAATTGGTGGCGGAGAGAAGCCCCACATAGGCGCATTAGCTGTGGCGGAGCCACGTCCCAGCAGAGCTAAGCCGAATGTAGTTTCTTCAACCTCTTCTGTTATCACTCTATTGGGCCATAAGGATGATATTGTAGCTCGTGAGGCTGCGGAACGTCTGGCCAGGGAGACTAACCGAGTGGTTACTGTAACAACGGGAATCCATGTAGAAAACGCCACAGAAAAAGAGATTAAAACCCTAGTAGAAAATTCAAGACGTGTTACTCAAAAAATCATAAATAAAATCAAGGTCTTTACCTAATAATATAAACTTTTCAAGCCTCCCAGAACGTTATGGTGATGTCCACGCTTTACTTGTAAGTTTCTGTTTGGTGGTTTGCCTATGTTTTACGGTGAACTTTATGGTTAAGAGTGTTGAATACTGAGTTTTTCTTCTGCCCCATCCAGACTGTATGCGCCCCCTGGAGCACCAAAGAGAATAAAAAATGGCACTACATGACATTTTGTCTCTAACCAATTTACAGTTGTGTACCTTTTCCTATCAACACGGACACCTCCGCTTTTCACAGTTGTTAAAAAATTATTGTCGAATTAAAATAACCGTAGAACCCAAAAGATAAATTCAATAACATCGTTATACTATCTACGAATTTCCGATATATATATATATAAGTACTTTCCCAAAATATGTATATAAAAAATTTGGGAGGATGAGACTGAAAGGAAAACTAAAAATACTTGCAGCTAGCGTTC
>DXJA01000271.1 GCA_019056875.1 Candidatus Jordarchaeum madagascarense | reverse complement strand
TTCTAGGTAGAAGCCGAATCCCCACCCGGTGACTGTGACGTTAAATATGGTTACGTTGCTTCTGCCATTTAAGACGAAGCCATTTCCGGTTGCGGTTCCGGGGCCCTGTACTATGGATCCGTTTCCATCGATCACTATGTCGTCCTCCAGCACGTTTATCGTTTCATAGTAGACGCTCCCATTTAATATCTCATTAGTTGAGATGGGATATTTTGGTTGAATGATAGTGTTAGGATTTGGGGAGACGCCCTGCAGGTAGGCGCTGATTAGGGGATACGTGTTCTGGTTCTGGTTTGTGGTTGTGGTCACTGCGGTAAGGATGGTTGCGGTGAGTAGAAACGCTGCTAAAACTACTGCCATCTTTAGGGTTTTATTGTTTCTCCTGATACTTCTCAATAATTCTCCCTTCAATTATTTTATTTTGGTATACTTGTTTTCGAGTGGAAACTAAGGTTTCCACAAAAGGGCAAGGCTCCACATCCAGTTAGTTCGGTTTTGGAGTCCTTGTTTCCCTTCCCTTCCATACCTTACTTGTTCCGGTGCCCAAAATGACTGGAGAAGGTGGGCAGGTGGGTGGCTATTTGTTTGCGTTTCCTGCTGCTCCGTTCCCTTTTAGTAGTGTGGAATTTTTGTGTTTTACACGTTTTGTATAATTTGGTATTTATACTTTTTGGCAACTTTTCTTATTGTGTTAATTCAATGGGCGGTAAATGGAATTCCTCCAAAATGGGCATCTCCGGCATATTTAGTTTAGATGTGAAACAAAAGCTACTGCAATGGGGGTTGCGTAGTTAGCCCCCACCTACTTGCTCCCGGGGTTCTTACCTAGCTGTAAACCCATTACTATGTGTATACAGATTTTTTTGAAAAAGTCAATGGTAAATGCAAATTTGGAGGCTGTTTGGATTGTCGGAGAGTTGGTTCAAAAATTTTATTTATGTGTGTTTAGAAATTAAGTGGCATAAACAGATTTTTTTTGGTGGTGAAGTTGGGTTTAATTTCAGAAGCGGATAAGAAGCGTTTGAGTGGATTGTTTGAGAGGCAATTTAAGGATGATGTGCGGCTTGTTTTTTTCACTCAAGAGAATGAATGTCCCATATGCTCAGAGATTAGTGGACTATTAGATGAAGTTAATGGCTTATCAGATAAGATTAAGGTGGAAGTATATGATTTTGTAAAGGACAGCGATAAGGCTAAAGAATATGGGATAGAGAGAATTCCGGCAATCGCTGTTGTTGGAAAAAGGGATTACGGGATCCGTATTTATGGTTTACCATATGGATACGAGTTTAAGCCTTTCACAGAATTGTTGCTTGAGGTGTCTAGAGGGGAAACTGATCTTTCTGCGGAAAATAAAAGGAAGCTTGCAACCATTAAGAAGGATGCGCATATCCAGGTTTTTGTCCTTTTGACCTGTCCTTACTGTCCGATGGTAACTAGGTCGGCTTTCAAATTCGCGATTGAAAGTGATCATGTAAGAGTAGATATGACTGACATCCAAATATTTCCAAATTTGGGGCAAAAATATCATGTTGAGGGTACCCCCAAAACGGTCATTAATGAGAAAACGGATTTTTCTGGTGCCATTTCTGAAGACCTCTTTGTGCAACAGTTAACAATTATTCAGAGCACACCAACCTACTACGGTTAAACAACTGTAACTAGATTAAAGATAAAAGGAGATACCAGGCGGGCTAAGAAGACAGATTTACATAAAGAAAACTTCTAGGTGTGTGTCCCGTTTAGCTCCACATGTTTCCTTAACTTGTTAAGCTTTTGATTAGAAGATGTTTACCATAGCACACAGACCTGAATCAACTATCAGTACACTATTTAATCGGAAAGAATTTATTAGGAGATTGCAGTTTATAACCTTGTTTAACTAGGGAAATATGGTTATGAGGGATATGAAATGAAAAAGGCAATAGTAGTTTATGATACAATATATGGTAATACTGAGAAGGTGGCGAAGGCATTAGCATCGGGAATGAGTGAAAAAGGAGTTCAGGCTGATAGTATCAGTGTTCAAAAAGTCGATATTAACAGATTGAAAGAATATGATTTGCTGGCGATAGGTGGACCAACACATGCATTCGGAATATCTAAACCGATGAAAGGCTTCCTAGAAAAACTAAAAAAAGTAGAGGAGGTTAAGGGTAAAAAAGCCTTTGCCTTTGATACCAGAATGAAGATTCGAATTGCCGGAAGCGCAGCTAAAAAAATCGAAAAAAAATTGACGAAGCTCCGAATGAACATTGTCAGATCAAGTTCCTCGGCTTTTGTTTTGGGAAGTGAGGGCCCACTCGAAGAGGGTACGGAGGAGAGGTTCAGACAGATTGCAGGTGAGATTGCAAATCTAATATGACTGAACATGTTTAGTATTGAGGGTTTCTGAGGGATGAGAAGTTTTCTCGTTTTTCTACCTTTTTTTCAACTACTCGATGTCCACTAGTTCTATTTTATCAGCCCCATTCATTGTTTCGCTGACTATGGCGTATATTTTTGTTTTGGGAAACTCGCCGTATATTACGGGTGCTCCCCTGTGGTCCATTACGAAGTGAGTTGAAGCCAGGTGGGTTAGAGTGTTCATGGATTTGATGCC
>DXJA01000270.1 GCA_019056875.1 Candidatus Jordarchaeum madagascarense | reverse complement strand
TGTGCTGACACGTGAGTATTCTGCGTGATTTTTTTTTGTTATTGTTTTTGTTTTTTTTGTTTTATTAGGTGTTTTTGTTTTTTTTTTTTTTTTTTCATATGACCCCTTTAATGAGCCTGAAATATTGACTGCGAGAGATGTTGCAGCGAGAGTTGAGGGACTGATAGGACTTAAGGGCATCGCCGATCGCATACGCAAGTTAAGCGAAAAGATGACAAGGGAAGAGGTGGCTTTTAAAATCGCGGAAGAAATAGTCTACAGAAAATTTGGAGATTTGAATAATGACGAACAGGTTGCTGATAAAGCTATTCGTATGGCATTAGCTTTATTGACCGAAGGGGTTACCGCAGCTCCCATCGAGGGAATAGCAGATGTTAAGATTAAAAAGAATCCAGATAATACGGAGTACCTTGCAATTTATTTTGCTGGACCTATAAGATCTGCTGGTGGAACTGAGCAAGCGAAAACGGTTCTTGTGGCTGATTTTGTTAGAAGGCTTCTTCATATGGACAGGTATAAACCTGCAGATGAAGAAATAGAACGTTTCGTTGAAGAAATCGATCTATATGAGCATAGAGTAACTCATCTACAGTACCCTTCAACCCCAGATAAGATAAGAGAGGTTATGAAAAATCTTCCAGTTGAGGTAACCGGCGAGCCTACTGATAAAATAGAAGTTTCAGGACACCGAAATCTTTCAAGAATTGAAACAAATCAATTAAGAGGCGGAGCTATTCTAGTTCTCAATGATGGCTTGATTGGGAAAGCTTCAAAACTCAAAAAAATTGTTGAACGTGTTGGATTCGAAGGATGGGAATGGCTGTCGAAGTCTAAAGAGGAAAAAGAGAAGGTGGAAGTAAAGCCTAGTGCAACCTATCTTGCAGATGTTATTGCCGGCCGCCCGGTTTTTGGAGAACCATCAGCTATTGGTAGTTTCCGTATTAGGTATGGTCGTTCTAGAAATACAGGTCTTTCAGCTGTGGGCATTAATCCATCTAGTATGATTATTTTAGATGAATTTTTAGCCCCAGGAACACATATTCGCACCGAGAGGCCGGGTAAAGGAGCAATAGTTCTTCCGGTAAACAGTATTGAAGGACCTATTGTGAAGACATTGGACGGCTCGGTGAGGAGAATTAATACTATAGAAGAAGCTGTGGAAGTTGTTAATAAAATAGATAAAATTCTATTTCTAGGAGATCTTCTTATAGCATTTGGAGAATTTCTAGAAAATAATCATCCATTAGTGCCCTCAGGTTATTGTGAAGAATGGTGGATTCAAGAACTCAGAAAAAAAATCAATGAAAAATTTGAGGAGGATATACAGCGGGCTGCTAGTTTTATTGGGATTAATATTGAACGTCTAAAACGTATCATAGAAGATCCTTTCTATTTTAAACCTACAGCAAAAGAGGCTCTAAACATTAGTGAGGCTTTAAGCATACCTCTTCACCCAGAATACACCTATTATTGGCATGATATTCATGCAGATGAAGCTGTTGAACTTAAAAAATGGTTAGAAAAAATTGAGGTAAATGAACAAGATAAAATCATAGCAAAAATACCAAAAAACCTAAAAGAAGTTTTAGAAAGACTAGGCATTCCTCATAATTTCGAGAATAACAAAATTATAATCTCGGAACACGCACCAGTTCTACTGAGGTGTTTACCCAAAGATAAGAAAATACAAAATCTCATATCATACCAATTTGGTGAAGGAATAACCGGTCTTGATATAGTTAAATCACTTACAGATATTCCTATACGAGAAAAAGCCCCGATTTATATTGGAGCAAGGATGGGAAGACCGGAAAAAGCCAGAGAAAGAAAGCTCTCTCCTCCGGTGCATGTGTTATTCCCCATTGGATTGGAGGGAGGAAGTACAAGAAACATAGTCAAAGCTGCGGAGAAAGGAGTAATAGCTGTAGAAATTGCGAAGAGACAATGCCCCGGCTGTGAAGCTATAACTTTCCATAATTTTTGTCCTTCATGTAAAAAGGCGGCTTCAACAATGAACACTTGCTTAAAATGTAGTCTCTATTCGGAGGAAACAGTTTGTCCTAAATGCGGCGGAAAAATGCAACCATATGATAAGAGAAACATAAATCTAAAAGAAGAGTTTCAAAAAGCCTTAAGAAAAATAGGAGAAGAAACGATCAAAGAAGTAAAAGGTGTCCAAGGGTTAATAAGTGAGTCAAAAATTCCAGAGGCCCTAGAAAAAGGCATTCTCCGAGCCAAATATGATCTCTACGTTTACAAAGATGGAACAATGAGATTCGATGCCACAGATGCCCCGCTCACTCACTTCAAGCCCAGCGAGATATCGGTACCGGTGAATAAACTGCGTAAATTAGGTTACACTAAAGATTTTGAAGGTAATCCTCTGGAAAACGAAGAACAGGTAGTAGAGTTGAAACCTCAAGATATAATAATTTCAGAAAATTGTGCTAATTACCTTGTACGAGTAGCCAACTTTATTGATGAACTTCTAACCAAATTTTATGTAACACCAACATACTATCAGATAAAAAGTATGGAGGATATTGTAGGGCATCTTATAATCGGTCTAGCACCGCACACATCAGTTGGTATTGTTGGACGTGTTATTGGATTTACCAAAGCGCAGGTTTGCTATGCTCACCCATACTGGCACGCTGCAAAAAGAAGAAACTGTGACGGAGACGAAGACTCCATAATGCTTGCCTTAGACCCTCTATTGAACTTCTCCAAACTGTTTCTGCCTAAAAAAAGAGGGGGAATGATGGACACCCCTCTGGTTATAGCGGTACGTTTAGAACCCCAAGAGGTTGATAGCGAGTCACACAATATGGACGTAATGGAGCAGTACCCCCTAGAATTTTACGAAAAAACTCTAAAGTATGAAGATCCCAAAAAAAATGAAATATTAATGGATATAATTGCACATCGACTAGGCAAGCCAACCCAATATGAAAACTTCAAATTTACTCATCCAACAAAAAACATCTTTCAAGGCCCCCAAAGTTCAAGATACAAAGAGCTTGAAACCATGATGGAAAAAGTTCAAGCCCAGTTAGAATTATCAATCAAAATACGAGCATCAGATGTAAAGAAAGTAGCAATTAAAATAACACAAAAACATTTTATACGTGACATCGCAGGCAACCTAAAAGCATTTTCCACTCAAAAAAGCAGATGCTTGAACTGCAACAAAAAGTATAGGCGCCCCCCTCTCCAAGGCAAATGCCCTTCTTGTGGAGGAAAACTTGTTCTAACAGTCCACCAAGCAGGAATAGAAAAATACCTTCCCTTCGCATTATCACTGGCAGATAAATTTGATTTACCACCATATCTAAAGCAGAGATTAAAACTACTAAAGCAGAACATCGGATTAATATTTGAGGAAGAAAAAGTTAAACAAGCTAAACTTAGCGAGTTTTGCTAGAGGCTGCAGGAACCCTTAATCAATTTTCAATTCAGAAAAAATAATTTTAAAAAGAGAAAAATTTGAATATAACCCCCACTCAATGAATTAGTTAGAGGGTTAAAATGTCTCCGATTTGGAGAAAAAAAAGATACGAATCTAAGGCAATTCTAAGAAAAAAGAGAAATATTAAACCAGGAGTAGAAACCAGAACTCTGATACTTGAACAGATTAGACAAAATGCGAAAACAGTAAGTGAAATAGCCAAAGGCCTGAACATGTCATATACCAGAGTACTAATACATCTCAGAAACATGAATAAAGAGGGTATAGTAGATAAAACTGAAGAAAAACCACACCAATGGTCGATTACAGGACTGGGACAACAAATTTTACTATAACCTAGATTCTACTCAATCCGTTTTTATTTAAGATGAATAGTATTTAGGAATGAGAATATCTGTGAATACGATGTTTTGTGCTCATTAAGAATTTATAAGTGGGCGTACCCGGATTCGAACCGGCGGCTTATAGAGGTAGCTCGGCACTACACCGTAGACCCAGAAGTCTGGACAATTGGGAATCTAGGAAGGAGTACAAAGCATCGGTTATTTTGTAGTACAGTAATCACAAGTATGACCAAAGACTTCTTACGTCCCAGACAATAGGTTTTGTGTGAGCATTGGGTTTTGTTAAAGCAGTCTTAGATCTACTGCAACAGTTGGTTTGCCTACTGTATGGTTCTTCTATGTTTGGTTAGGGTTTTGGTTTTTTGTTTTAGTATTTGGTGGTTGAGTCTGTAGGTGACTTCGTTTTTTTCTTTTTTGGGTGTTATTAGAAGCAGTTCTTCTGCTTCTTCTATCATCATTACCACATATTCTCTGTTTACTTTTTTTGTGTATGTCTCGTTGTCTTTATCTTCTTCGTATTCCTTGTAGGCTTGGAGTGCTTTTTCCACCAGTTCTTTGTGTGTTAGTGTGGTTTTTCCCTGTTTTTCGGCTTCCGTGAATACCTTTTTTATTGGGTTTAGTGCCTTATCTTGGAGAGTTAGGGGGGGATACTTGCAGCTGGTTCCCGACCAGTAATACTCTTTCTTTCTAACTGGCTTCTGATTCCATGTTTCTCTAGGCGGGGTAGCGCTTCTTATTTTGAAGGTTCTAAGCGCCCCGTAAATCGCCATTTCAGCTTCCCCCTCGGTTACTCCACATTCCTCGATTATTCTTTGTTTGAACTCATTGTGTGTCAAGTTTTTTCCCTGCGTTTCGGCTTCCCATAATATTTTTCTGATAGTTCTAAAGGAGACTTTTTCTGTTCCAAAGATGTATTCTCTGTGTCTTCTTAACAAGCTTAATTCTTCATACTCTCTTAGCAACCATTCTTCGATTTGCATTATTTCGTAGCAGTCGGGTATGTCTATGACTATGATGCCTTCGTTTGTGACCTCTAAGATGTTTTTGTCTCTGTTTTTTAGCTTCACGATTCTCTTATTCTCGTGGTGTTTTAGCGGTTTGTACTCTGGTCTTCTGAAGAGTTTTTCGGCAGTATTCCAGTTCTTTTTCACTTCTTCTCTTATCTCGATTGTGGTGTACTTTTCTATGAGCCCCTCTGCATTTTTTTGGTGTATCCCTTCTCTACGAGTCCACTAACAAGCGACTTTTTGCTCAATTCTTTCCTGTTTTGTTCAGCGTAGACTTCTCTCAGTTTTTCTTCGTCCCCATCAGCGAAGAAGGAGTATTCCGTGACGTATTCCCTTATATTTGATCCCATTAATATGTCAACAACCCAGTGTCCTAGGCGTTCAGACTCCTTTTCAACCCAGTATTCTTCGTTTGCCACAACATATTCATTCTTATCCCTGCTTTTGCTGTCCAAGTCTGCGCTTACTAAATCTATTACTCCCCGTACCCAACAGTTTAGGATTACCTCTTCAGCTTGTTCTCTCGTATATCCTTTTTCCATTATATGTTCTCTTAATTCTTTGTGGCGCATCCGTTTTTGTACTATGTAGCTTTCCTCATAGTCGTAGCACTCCCCAAGTATCTCTTCCTCATCTATGGGGATTTTCCATGTTTCCCCGTACGTGAGGAAGATTGTTCTAACCATTCGGTCAATCTTATTCATTCCCATCACCTCTACTCAAACCACTCAAGTACCCACACAATGCTTATCGCGCCTTTTCCTTTCCTGAAATAAACGCCCTCTGGGTGCGTCTCCTCATTGATTCCTTTCTCTTCAAGTTCATCCTCTTTCTTCTTAATATCTTCTGGCACATATTTATTTATAAACTCCATGAAGTCTCCGAACCTCTTTGAGTCCCAGTGATTTTTAACCTTTGTAATAGGAACCACCCCAGCTGTCTCCATCCCAATCGCTCCTTGTATTCTTCCGAATTCGTATAATAGTTCCCTCGACAGTTTATTGTCAAGTCTAAAATTCCTCACCATCTTTTTGTAGTTTCGCTCATAGTTTTGCTTCTTGTATCCCTCGAATAAGTTAAGTTCGTACGCCTTTTCCGTACCAGTCCTGTACACCTCAAATTCCCAATACGTCGTAACGGCTCCGGTCTTTGATACGTAGAAACGAGTCAAATCCTCCTCCGCAGAGTTAATTTCGAGCGTTTGGAGCATCATCTTCACACCGATTAGAATGTTGGGCGGTAACTCCTTTGCATTATTTACTGTTTCCTCGCCAAATTCTTCTTTTAATACTCGTTCGATGTTCACAGTGCGGGCTTTCCTTTCTTCACTTTTTTGTTCATCGGTTAATTCTTCCTTCGACAATCCGAGGGAATCCCACTTTACCTCCAATTCTCTTAACCTTTCCACCACAATATTCTGGATAACATATAACAACCCCTTCTTTTTCAATATCTCTGTAATATCTACAGCAAAACCAATACTCATCTGCTTTGTTTTAGGCTGGATATGTGCTTCGTCTGAGATTATTGCTTGTAGAAATGCAATTGCTAGTCTGCGGTCGTCTGTAATCCAGCTCGGGACTTTGGGATTGTTTACCGGTTTAGGCCCTTCAGCTTGGGGCACTGCACACCAAAGAGCGTATCCCAGAAAGCCACCTGCTGTAACGTCGTACTGTTCTTTATATTTCTCTGTTCCTTTTCGGGTTTGAACATTGCCAAGTTTGCCGTAGAAATTAAGTAGTTTCCTAACTGCCTCAATATACTCTCGTTCTGTGTTGGAATAACTAAAGAGTATATTTCTGCCTCGCCGTCTGAGGTTTCCGTCTCCGTAGAGGTGTCCTATTAGGCTTGCTCCAGTGGGTGTTCTTAGGTTTATGTATAGGATGTTTTGTTTTTGTTCTTCTGGGATTTTTATTTCTCCCATCGAGCAGATTTCTTCCTCCAGTTGTCGGATTTCGCTTTTTAGGTCTGTTTGTGCTACTGTGCTTTTTAGCCCTAATAGGGTCAGTAGAATGCCTAGGGTGATTGTTTTTTCCTCCCTGCCCATCTCTCCTTCTAGTTTTCCAGCAATAGTGCTCTCATCAATTTCCGTAATTTCGCTTATTTCATTTAGGCTTAGACCTGTTTTGTCTTGTATGGTCCGAATAAGGTTCCTTATTGGTTGGGCTGTTTTGAATCCAATCACCATTCTGTCTTGGGAGTGGGTGTACCAAGGCCTCTCGTGTGGTAGCCATAGCTCTCCCGCTTCTTTTACCACACCAAAAACTCCCTCTTCTGTCACATAGTCTATCACTGTGACGCCCCACCATTTTCCACCATATTGCGTCTTCCACTTTTCTGCACTAAGCCTTTTGCCCTTGGAGACTACGAAGAAGTCTCCTTCCCCTTCTTCAATAACAATTGTTTCCCCACTGGGATGCATGAACACGGCGGGCGTTGGAAAATCTATTTCAGTCACCCTGCGGCGCAAATACCTCGTCAGTGATCTGGTGGATCTGAAGTGTAACTCGTAGTTTGGCTCCACCTTGAATACTCTACACATCAAAAGATAAAGTCCAAAATCGACCCTATTCTGTCCCCTGAGTATGCTCTCTATTTTTCTTTCGTTGACTTTTTCTTTTAGGTGTTTATTTAGCTTCTCGGCAACATAGGCATATAACCTTTTACTGCTTCCTTCCTCTTTTTTTGATTTGTTCATAGCTTCTTTAAGTTTATCGAGTTCGTTTCTGGGCAAATTGGCAAAGAATTCGTTGTAAAGTTCATCTTGCTCTAAACTGGTTGACTCAGTTAGCTTCTCGAATTCTTCTTTTAAACTTCTGGGATCGACTTCTCTTACCACATCACTGGGTAGGTTGCTTAACCACTCTAGGTTTCCTTCATCTAACAGTTCCTGCTTCAATACTGAATTCTTAAACTTCTCAGCCAGGCCTCCACCTTTAATAAGTTCAACAATTTCTTCTGGTTCGAGACCAATTATGAATCCTATAAGCGCCAATACAAGCTCAACATCTACCGCCCTCTTCTCCGTAAATGCTCTCAAAATGTGGGGTGTGGCGTATTCGACCCCCATTTCATCCAAAAGTATTCTTGCTAACTCTTCCATACTGTCACCGCATTTTTTTAACGCCACTTTCCTCAGCATCCGTCGATCTTCTTTGAAGAAAATGCAGTGAGTTCCCGGTGGCTGTTGTGACCAGTGAAGCAAAAAAAACTGCTCCTTATCCTCCTCCAATAGTGTCTCCTGCTCCTCTAAACTTGCCCTTTTTTCTCCCTTAAACAATGCCTTCAAAAACGCCTTCCGGTCTATACGGAATTTGCTTATAGTTGAATTTAGTTTCAGAGCGTCAAAAATCCTAAAGTAATCGTACTTGGTTAAACGAGTTCTGTTTTTGTATTTTCTCACAAAATAGTTTCTAAACTTCGTCATATTCATGTTGAGTTCACATGCCAGCGGTTCCAAAGTCCCAAGCTCAAATCCCTCCTCCCCTCTTCGACCCCTTGGACTCTTAGAGCCCCATTCTTTGGGGTACATCTCCCGCGTTACGAATATAATGTGCTTAATTTCTTCGTCGCTTAACTTTTCAATTCTTTCGTTAAGCAGTATGTCTACTGTTTTCTCTAAACACCGCTCATAATACTTCACCGCTTCTTGTACAGCTTTTCTCATTCTTTCAGCTTCTTTTTCGTCCCCAGATGATATTAATCGTCTCGGTATAAGTTTAGTGAGAAAGATTTCAAGGGTATACTTAATGTCACTCTGATCCACAACATCCTTCAAATACTTCATCTTCTGCCGGGGAGTCTCTGGCATCTTCATCATGCTTTTGGCTTCTGTTAGGGCTACGTAGAGCTCTTTTCCCTTGTTTTTCGCTTTTTCTAGTATCTCATCCTTCTCATCATTATTGAGGGGGGCAGGACTTTGCTCAAGTAGTATCTTGACCGCTTTTCTTAGAAGGTTTCCAAAAAGTTGAAGCGCCTCGTCCATGTTGCCGTTAGCAACATCGCTAAATCTATCATAGTGCATATCTAACCACCGCTCCAAGGCGTACAGCAGTTCCTCCCTAGTTATCAAAATTTTAAGATAATTTAGGGGATACTCCTCTGAAACGAAAAAATTCTCAACCGTCTCCACCAGCAATCTCCTATAGTCCGGGCTTTCCTTCACCAGCCTGAACCTATCAACATCTCCATGGTAAATGCGTAGCGCTTCCTCCTCAAGCATTTCGTAAAATCCCAACTCCCCAATCAGCGCCCTCCGCAAACCACTCCTGTCCAAGACATTTTCAGCACCAAGCTCCTCGTCCAGTTTTTCCCTCGCCTCCAGTAGTGCCCTCAATGAGTCCACTTTGCATACCTGCTTATCTCGCGGGGGAATCCCTAAAACATCACAAACTTTGTAATAATCATACCGGGTAATGCTTTCCCTTTCATTGTAAGGTGCATCGAGATAACGTCTAAGACGGGAGACAGTGGTTCCAATTTCTTCTGCTAGACGAGTTAGAGCTTTTTCCTTGTAGTCTAGACCGGCTTGAAGGAAGACTGGAGGAGAAGTTTCTCCCAATGACCTTTTTACCGCCTCGACCGCCTCAATTAGTGGTTCAACCCTCTCATCACTCGGCGTTCCTTTTTCACTCGGCTGCTTTTTAGTCACTTGCTCCAAGACCAATTCATTACACTTCTCAATCACCGCCTCCACCATTGTAATCTCAAAGATATGCTTTTCAACCGCCGCCTCAATGATCTCAGATATCTCATCATCACTCAATCTACCAACTTTTTCACTAAGCAGTGTTTTCCCCGCTTCCTCTAAGAGCACTTTAGTGTATTCCACAATTTCTTCCAAAGCCTCACCAACCGTTGCCTCTTCTTCACTCTCTTTAAAGCCCTTTGTAAGCCCATAAGAAACCAGTTCCAGAACGTATCGTAAGTTGCTCTCACCGAAAATAAGTTTCAAAAACCTCAGACTCTCCCCTTCCCTTGGCTCTCCGCCCTTCTCCTCTCCAGAAAAGATACGCCACAACCTCTCCTCAAGCCCCAGACTTTTCATAAGGCTTTTTACAACCAGACTGAAAGCAGACTCCGTATTTTCCCCCATTACTGTATTAGATGAAGACGTCTCAGCTGATTTCACTTCTGATTCAGCATCTAGTACACCTAGAGGTGCTACATCCAAGAGAGACGATGCCTGCTCCAAGTTTTCATCCTCCTTCGCGGAGTATTCTTCTTTCATTGACTCTTGGTCAAGCTGCCCCAACCTTCTGTTCAATTCCGCTAGGGGCTCAAGCAACTGCTCCAGCTGCGCTAGGAAAAACGTCTCCTCCATTAACCGCGTCAAGATATACTCGACGTTTCGTTCAATCAACCTCCACCGCTCATCAATCTCCCCCCTCATCTCGTAAACGTACTCTAGTGCCGCACGGAGTATCTCCTCATCCAAGCGGTGCCTCGCAAGCTCCTCGTTCACCTGATACCCGTAAAACGGCTTTCCGGTTCTCCTCCTAACCCACTCAAAGAACTTCTCCCCACCCCCCGCCTTCCTATACGCCTCCCGTAGAATCTCCAGAACATCAATATATGACGCCACCTTGCCCCTTCTTCCCCGAGCACCCCCCCGACCATTGTACAGCCAGATAAGAAGGTCACTCCTCTCCAGCAGCTCGTAGACCTCCTCTATGAAACGGGAGAGCTTAAACTTCGGCTCCATCCCCAGCCTCTCCCAGATCTCCTTGAGCCTCTGCTCCACATCATCTTCAACCGTCTTCTTCCCACCAACACCAGCGGAGACCGCCTGCTCAAACGCCATAATCAGCTCAAAAACCCTCTCATCCAGTAACCCCTCCTTCTTCAAGTACCTAGCTATCAACTGCCCCAAGAAGGCGTAGCCTTTCCTTCTCAGCTCCTCCTCAAAACTCCCTCCGCCCCCTTCCCCATCTACAAGCCCCGAAGCCCGACCACTAATCTCCTGATCCTTGAGCAAGTCTACGCCCATACGTCTGACGAGTTCCGTTGTTTTTTTAATCATCTCCTGAACTCTTATCTCAACACCCTGCGCTTTCTCCACAAAATCCAGAACCGCCCCGAACAGCTCCAAGGGCACCTCACCGTTCCGCATCATGTCAAAAAGAAGCTCAACATTTGCTCGGCCCACCTTCTTCCTCCTCATCAACTCAACAAACTTCTCCTCACCCCCCAACTTTCTTATCGCCTCGTCCAATAACCCGCGAAACTCAGACTTGGAAACAGAATAGGCAACCCCCCGTAGCATATTACGAACAAGGATGAGAAAATCCTCAAGTTTAATCTTTGCATCTGATCCAGGACTGGTTTCCGGCTCTAAAATTGAGGATTCTGGCGGCGCCTATTCTTATGTCTGGGTTGGGGTCTTTTAGGGCTTTGACGATGCGTTCCTCTATGGGGTAGGGCATTCTGGTGATTGCGGCGGTGGCGTAGATTCTGACCATCAGGTCTTCGTCTTTCAGGGCTTTTATGAGGGGTTCTAGGGCTTGGGGGTCAGGTATCCATTCCAAGTTTCTTGCCGCATGCGCTCTAATCTCGGGGTTCTTCCTGTATTTTAGGGCTTTTATTAGGGCTTTTGTGTTCTCTTCTCTTGCCAGTTTCCTCACATCTGGAGGGCGTCTTTTAAATAGATTCAGGTTCAGGCGCATCCGTTCCCATTCTCCTAAATTTCTTCGTCTCAAATAAGGGGGGGTGAAACGTTATTGTGTGATTCTATCTCTAGTAAATAGGTTGTAGAAGGTTTTAAACTCCACATTTATTATGAGCATGAGGTGTATTGTTTGGAATTATTCATTATTGAACCCAAACGTGTAAGGTTTTAGAAAGACTGAGTAGTGTGAAAAGAGGTATAGGTTGAATGTGGTCTTGCCTGATTGGGTTTTAGAAAGAAAGTAGTATGGAAAGGCTTCTCGGAATTGCTTCATTT
>DXJA01000269.1 GCA_019056875.1 Candidatus Jordarchaeum madagascarense | reverse complement strand
ATTACATTCATATGGTGTTTTGCTTTGAAGGATGACTTCATAGAAGAGGCTTACTTCAGCGGAAAAAGAATGAACCAATCGGTGGAATGGTGTGAAGACCGTGAAGGCAACATAATAGAAGTTGAGGTTCAGGGTAAATGGTCTGAAAGTGGAGAAAACTTTCGAGGCAAGGGATTTTTTCTAGAGTCTTATTCTTCGCCAATACGAAGCGTTATCGTAATAAGTCTAACCCAAGGTAAACGAGGAAACAAAAATCTTAGTCCTGGTGAAATTATTACTATTGGTGCGACCTCTTCTAGGGAGGATGTTCAAGCGGAAAACCTTCTTCTTAGAAACCTTTTGAAAAAGAATCTATCTGAGGATCGATTCTTTGATGGTTCCCATTTTTTATCTGCTATATCCTGGCTTAGGGACAAACTCAAGCGCTATAAGATTAACGTCCGGTTAAATGGTGTCTGGGAAGAAACCGGAGAGCCTTTCTTCGCTGAGGGAGAGGTAATAGGTGTTGAAGAGAGCCTCACGAGTGGCCATTTCGCCGTCAAAATAAATAGCGGAACGATTAATGATAGATCAATAGAGAAAAACACCATCTTGAGGATTGGTGGTTTAGGTAGATTAAGGAAAACCCGCGATGAGGTAATCGCTCAGAAAATGCTGTTTATGCCCGGGGAGAAGCCAAGACCTCAAATTGTTGATAACGTTGTCCTTAGTGTTTATGGATTAACCGTTTCCTACGATAAACGACCTGTTATTGCCGATGTTAATTTTGAGATAAAAGAGGGGGAAATTTTAGGAATTGTGGGTGAGTCGGGGAGCGGAAAATCGACCTGTATGAAGGCTATAATCGGGGATATTAAGCCAGATTCGGGAGAAACCAAGATTTGTGGATTCGACGCCAGAGACAAGGATAACGTGGCACCACTTTTTGGATACGTACCCCAAGACTTGAGCAGAATGTACATGGACTTCACCCCTATGGAAAACATAGTTTATTTCGGGAAACAGTATGACGTTCCAGAACTGGACTTGATCCACAGAGGGAAACAGATTCTCAAAGACCTTCGGATTTTTGAAAAGGGGGGAGAAAAAGTTGAGAATCTCAGTGGAGGCGAAAAGAGGAGGGTCAGTATCGCCATAGCCTTGGTACACTTGCCAAAAATACTATTCCTAGATGAGCCTTCCTCAGGTTTGGATCTTGTGAGGAGACATGAGCTCTGGAACTATCTAGACCGAATAAACAAAATCTATGGAACCTCACTGGTGGTGATTACACACTACCCCTCGGAGATTGATTATTGTGATAAGGCGGCAATCTTTGTTAGAAACAAGGGGTTCGTCGATTTTGGAACACCAGAGCAATTGAAAGAAAGATTACCGGGCAAGGGATACACCATAGGACTAGTGTTAGATGAGTATAGCCCGGAAGTTGTGGAAATAATAAGGAATGTTGAAGGCGTTGAATATGTGCTCCAAAAGGGAGAACAAATAAAAATATTTTCTAACAAGGATAATAATCTGGTGCTTAAAAGCGTACTCGAAAATTTGGAAAATAAAAACATATCTCTCCGAAAAGTTGAGCCGAAAATTGAAATTGATATGGATGACTACTTTATCTACCTTACCGGTAGCACCGCTTTGGTTTAATAGTTTTATTTCCAAATGGAAGGTTAAAGCGATGATGGAGAAAATATTCAACTCGCTGAGAAAGAAGTCAACACCCTTAATTGGCAGCCTTAAAAGAATAGGAGCGCTAGTAAGAAAAGAGCTAGAATCGCTTATGAAGGACAGGTTGGCGCTCATAGTAATATTCCTGCTACCGATAATAATAACGGGCGCCATGGGCATGGCCCAATATAAGGTAACAACCCTGGACGATTACTATATGATAGCGGTAATAAACCAGGATACAACTTTGTATAATGATAGCATAAGCTTATCTAATGAGTTAATCCATGAGATGTACCGGCATGCAAACGAGTGTATAACGGTCCCAATGCAGAGCTACGATTTAGCAGTATATCTTCTCTGGCAGAGAGAAATAAACGCAATAGTTGTGATTCCTAACGGGTTCACAACCATCTTAGCCGCCTCGGGAACCAGTCCCATACCAGCATACATAAATTTGACTTTAGATGGAAGCGATATCGAGGGACAAGGCACAGTAATAAAAGGAATCACAAGTGCAATAGCGGAACTAAAAATTGACTACAACTTCACCAAGAACGAGATCATTCCATCAACCCAAGCAATATGGCCAGCCGAGACAGCAGGAATAAGTGACATCGCAATAACAATACCTTTAATCTTACCCATGCTGCTAATAGGAGCCACACTAGTTTTAACAAGCCAGAGCGTTGTCGGGGACATTCCCCTTAGAAGAATGCTACTCACACCGGCGGGAAAATCTGAGGCCCTAATCGCGAAGACCATATCATACTTGATAGTTGCCTTAATACAAATCATGGTAGTCCTAGTGATACTAATTCCGCTCCTACAATTTCAACCCTTAGGGACACTCTTCGACTTTGTAATAGTACTCGTGTTAACTTCCTTCTTTGGAATAGGACTAGGCATATTCATATCAGTGGCGAGCAACTCCAGGCTTCAGGCAAACCAGTACTTCATATTCTCCTACTTGGTTCTAATAGTAATCCTACTCGCGGTGCCAGTGAAAGCCATTCAGAGACTGGACCCACTACAGTTGGCAAGAGAAGCCATAGCAGGTGTGACAGCAAGAGGACTACCTCTAATAGATGTGGGAGCACAATGTCTCTACCTGTTAGGATTCTCAGCCTTCTTCCTAGGATTAGCATTCATAGTTTTCTTCTTCAAAAAGGGCTTGGTGTAAGACTCAACGGAGGCAGAAGGTGACAACTATATGAAAAACGATGACAGAGACATCGAACTCAAAAACGTTAGCGTGAAGATGCGCAAAGCAACCATACTAGAAGACATAAACTTCTACGCCAACCACGGAGAAATATTAGCAATCATAGGTGGGTCAGGAGCAGGAAAAACCACTTGCCTCCGAGTCCTAACAGCCCAGATAAAACCCACAGAAGGAGAAGTCTACTTAGCAGGATACAATGTATTAAAAGAAAAAGAAAAACTCGAAGAAATCCTAGGATACGTGCCCCAACTAGAAGAAGTCTCCGCATACCCCGAATTCTCAGCCCTCAAAAACGCCTACTTCTTCGGAAAAATGTACGACCTACCCAAGGAACAAATAAAATCAAGAGCAACCCAAGTACTCCAAATACTGGGATTTGAAACCGAAGAAACGATGAAGAAGCCATTCAGGGAATTATCAGGAGGAGAAAAGAAACGCGTATCAATATGCATCGGTCTCATCAACAATCCAAAAGTGCTATTACTCGACGAGCCGACTACTGGATTAGACGCCCATCTTCGTATTGAGGTGTTGAATTATCTTCGTAACCTGAATAAAAGGTTAGGGGTGACTATTTGCATTGTTAGCCATGATTTGGAGACCGCTGATTTCTGTGATAGGATTGTTATTTTGGATAGGGGGAAGGTGGTTGTTTTTGGGCAGCCCAAAGAGTTTCTCAAAAATTTGCCTAATGATGGAAGAAGTGTGAGAGTGAAATTCAAGTATTTGACGGTGGAGAATCAGAAAAAAATTAAAAAAATCAAACCCATAAAATACATACTATCTATTGGTAGAAATACTTTGAAGATTTTTCCTAGGGAGGGGAAATATAATTTGGGGCAGTTAATTGAGGAACTGTATAGGTTGGATTTGGAGCCACAGGAGTTAACCGAGATTGAAGCGACTTTTGCCGACTACTTTAGGTTGGTTTATCAGGGTGCCTTTGGTAAAAAGAAAGATATTTTTGATATAGATTTTGAATAAAGATACTTGTGATTAAACATTAAACGTATAACTGGAGAGACGATTCTTCCAGGGATGTTTAATGTTACACTTTGAGTAAAACAGTTGCTTCTTACAATCGGTTTTGCATCTATTGTTTTTGCATTTAGTTTAGTTGTAGTTGGTTTTTTTGGTTTCTTTTTGTGCTGCTTATTTTAGGGTAGCGGCGAAGATTATTGCTCCTAAGTATTCTTTTATTGGTCCTACTCTTGATGTGTCTATTATTGTTTTGGGAAGGTTGGTGTATAGTGCCCCGTAGGACCCACCCTTGCCCAGGTGTATTAGTGTTCTGTAGATTAGGTTCCCAGAGATGCCGTCTGGTGCGAGTATCAGGTTGGCTTTGTCTATTACCGCGTCCTCTATGAGGATTTGGTAGTTTTTGATGTTTTGGGTGATGTTTTTTTCTCTGATTTTATGGACTGCTTCTTCCGCGTCTCTAATTGTTTTGTCAACTACGGAGTCTCGTCCTAGGTCTCCGGTTCTTCCGCCAGAGAGTATGGCGACTTTGGGAGCTATTCCCAGTTTTTGGAGTAGATTGACTCCCTCGATGGTGAAGGAGATTTTTTCTTCTACTGTTCTACCCTCATCTATCCCTACTGGTGCGAAGAAGAACTGGTGGCCGTCCGCGGAGTCTAGTAAGGCGATTCTGCGAAGCCTTTTAATTTTGAATCCCTCTTTTACTTGTTTCAGGAAATCGGTGGCGGGTAGAGAGCCCCGCACAACTGAGTCTACTTCTCCTGAGAGGAGCATTTTCAAAAGGGTTTCTTCTGGGTTTTTTGAGGTTTGAAATTCGATTTTTCCTCTTTTGTAAGAATCTTTTGGAACCTGTTCTGAGCTTGCTACTATTATAATTTTGGAAACGCCTTTTTGTACTGCTTTCACTGCTGATTGGAGCGTTCTCTGGACTTGTTCCTCTTCTCTTCCTGAACCAATACCTACCATGGATTTCGATTCCTTGACCATTTTAACGAGTTTTTCGAAAATCAAGAGATTCACTTCATTTTTCGAATTGTTTTCAAGTAGAGTTATTTCCAAGGCCTCTTAAAATAGGGGAAGTGCAAAATTGTGGTTAGAAATATTTATGGGCGTTTTCTAAAGAGAGTTTTAGAAGTTGCACACCCTTTGATAAATCTTCGAGATCTAATACTTCAATTGGGGAGTGGACATACCTCGTGGGAATATTGATTGTTGCTGCCGGGATTCCACCTCTGGAGGTTGCTGCCGCGGTGGCATCGGTTGTGCCTCCTTCGAATATCTCTAGTTGGTAGGGTATATGGTTTTTTTCCGCGGTTTCGGTTAGAAGTTTTATTACTTTGGGGTGGGATATGATTCCTCCGCCCAGGCTTTCGCGCCTTCCGTCGGCTACTGTTATTGCGGGGCCGTTTCCAATTTTTACTGGCATTTGTCTTTCTTCCACGCCGGGATGGTCTCCTGTTGCGGTTATGTCCAGCGCTATGGCGAAGTCGGGGTCTACTGTGAAGCTTGAAGTTTGGGCGCCTCTTAGCCCCACCTCTTCCATTACCGATGCCACGCCGATTATTGTGCATTCGGCTTTTACCTCTTTTAGTGTTTGCACCATTACTGCGCAGCCTGCTCTATTGTCAAAAGCTTTGCCAGTGACCAAGTTGTTTCCCAGCTCGTCGAAATGGCCCAGCCAAGTAATCGGGGTTCCTACTTTTACTCCCCATTCCTCAGCTTGTTCCCTGCTATTGGCTCCGATGTCGATAAACATTTTATCCCTTTTTACGGGTTTTTTAAGTTGTTCTTCAGGCAGAAGGTGTGGTGGAACCGAGCCTATTACTCCTCTGAGTTCACCCTTTTCTGTGTGTATCAGTACTCTCTGGCCTAGAACCATCTGGTCAAAGAAACCTCCCAAATAGGAAAATCTCACGAACCCTTCTTTCTCTACGTATCGGACGAGCATTCCGATTTCGTCAAGATGAGCTAGTATCATAGCTTTGGGCGAATCCCTTGCGCCTTTCTTCGTGCATATGAGGTTGCCCAGATTGTCCACTTTCATTTCATCAACGTAATCGGCTAATTCTTCTTTAACAACGTTACGCACGTTTTCCTCGTGGCCTGGGGGGCCAGTTGCTTCTACGAGTTTTTTGAGAAGCTGTTTAAGATCGTCCATAGCCTTTTCCTCCATTGTTAAAGAAGATGTTATTGCTCCCATAAAAGAATATTTATTCAAATTTGGTGAGTAAAATGCGGATCTGAGCCATGCTGATTTTATCCTCCCAGCGCAGCGGGTCAATATTTGCTCATCAGTATTTTGTAATTCAGAAGAGGTTTAGTATAAAGAGAAGAAGATCGCCTAGGAAGAATGATAGTATCACAGACAGTGTGATGACGGGTACTAAAGGCTTTGAGAAGTAAACCCAGATTTTATTGGGGGGAATCACGTCTTTTTTCCCTCCCAAAGATTTTGTATCTTTACTATCTTTGCTCGGTATGTTCCTTAGGTTGGCTAGGTGCATTTCTTTTTTGCCATTTTTCTTATACATGTATTGCATGGGATAAAAGTGCTTCTTATTCTGGAGTGATTCCCAGTCTAGCCTTAAACAGGTAAAAAGAACTACTAGTTTCTTCCACTTTGATTCGGATTTCAATCCGTAGAATAGATTTTCTCCCTTTAGAAGTTGCAGCAGATTGTAACTAAATATTGTGAGGTAGAGTATGCCCATAAGAATGAAAGTGTTCAAAAACACGGTTATGGTAAAAAAGGGAGTAAGTGCGGTCGAGATATTTCCAGGGATTAGTAGTGAAACGCATATCACGGCTTTGGTGTCTGCACCTCCAAAGGCTTTGCAGGCATAGAGAGCTAGGGAAATTAGGAAAGTCGCTGTAAAGGAGTAAATAGTTAATAGCAATTCAGCGGTGTAGATCCATCGGGCTACAGCGATGGCTAATCCAGCCAGCAACATTACAAGCCAAACTTCGTTTCTCACAGTTCTGGTTTTCCAATCGCTGTAAGAAGCAAAAACTAGTGGGATAAGGCAGATAGCCAAAGCGATATAGTTTATTGTTGTTTGGAACAGTGTAGTGAACCCCTTTTTTTTTATTTGCTTTTCTTCTATTTTCAATATGGCTAACGGATATAAAAAGTCCCTTTGGGTTTTAGTTGTGTGCAAAGAAGGCAATGATTTGGGGTTGTGTTTGGTCTATTCGGCAGAAACCGTATCTCTCAAATTGAACTAACTGGCCCACTTTCAATTGTTTGCACTGCGGTTCTCCGAAACCGTTAACGCTTGCTCCATCAGGTTTCATAACAGTGATGGGAACATTTTCCTTTGAGGGTACCCAGTGAACTATTTTGGCATTTAAACTGCGGGCCTCCTCAATTGTTTTGCTGTGGAATTCAGCTTCCAAGGGATTAATGCTTTTTACAGTTATGTTGATGAGGTCTTTTAAACGAACCACATTATTAATGCCCATTTTTTCTTTGTCTTGTTCTGGAATCAGAACTTTGGTAACTCCCCTTTCGATATTCACGGGGATCTTTCTGGTTCCTCTCTCGGGAAAATCAGGGTGAAGCAATGGTTTTGCCTCTAATTCCCCTGTAGTAATTTTGCTTATGGTAAGCTCGACTGGAGACTCCACGAAAAAGTAGCGGTCGGCAACCGGATCTACCATCTTTCTGTTTATCGCGTAGAGAATTTCTGGGCTATACTCGATGTCTATCATGCTTAAACCCAGATCAATCATGGCTCTCCTTATTGCTTCAGGTTCTATTCCCCGCCTTCTTAGGGATTGCAAACTCCAGGTTCTTGGATCATCCCATCCGAGATAAAACCCTTTTTCAATCAGGCTCCTCGCTTTAGACTTGCTGAGTTTTAAACCTTTAAAAGTCATTATTCCGTAGTGTATGAACTCGACACTTGGCCAATTCAATTTCTTCCAAATCATTTGCTCCACTATATCTTCTTTTATCAGGTCTTTTCCACGCAGAATATGGGTTGCACCCAACAGGTGATCATCTATCCCCCAAGAAAATTCTAGGAGCGGCCAAACACGGTACTTTAAACCCACTCGAGGATGTTCACGCTCCGAAATCCTCATAATTATTTGATCCCTCACGGCGGGATCCGGATAATCCATTCCGGTTTTGAGTCTCACCACTGCCTGGCCTTCATGGAAGTCTCCTTCCAACATTTTATTCCAGTTTTCTAGGTGCTCTTCAGCCTTCTTGTCACGGTGAGGACAGGATTTTCCGGTTTTTTTATACTTTTCACGCCACTCCTCGGCTTCACACAAGCAAATGTACGCCTCTCCTTTTCTAATTAGTTCCTCGCAGTACTTGTAAAACTCGGGTATGCGATCTGATTTGTAAATTTCTTGGTGCCATTTGACCCCTAGCCATTCAAGCCCGTCTCTTATGAGATCATAAGCTTCCGGAATAATTCTTTTTTCTTCGCTGCCTATAGTGTCGTCAAAAACCAGAATTAATTTGCCATTGTATCGTTTAATATACTCATCGTTAAGAACAACCATTCGAGTATTACCGATGTGGAGTGGCCCGCTGGGATAGGGCGCAAGTCTCATAACAATTCTGTCATAGGAATCAGCGTTCGGAAGAGGTGGGAGCTCTTTAACGACTTCCTCTCTGATTTGTTCTTCTAGAAGTTCGGGAGCAATTTCGAGCAGCCTCTTTTTCTGCTGATCTAAACTTAATTTATCTATTTCTCCAATTATCTGAGAAACCAGTTTACCAATCTCTTTTGCCTGCCCTCTGAACTCCGGGTTCTCTGCAAATATTTTGCCCATTACCGCCTTTTGGTTAGCTTTTCCTTCAAACTTCACGGCGTTTGCAAGAGCATATTTCAATATGATTTGTTCAAGTTTCTTAGACATTTGAAGTTCTCCCATTAGAGTAATTTTTAAAGGTTCAGGAAGTATACTGTGCTAGAAAACAAAATTATTACACATTAATTTAAGATTACCTAACCTATCACCAAATTAGATAATAATTGAAGTGTCAAAATGTTTTTACATCCGACACAAAGACCCTTAAGAGGTTTGAGTCTTGGAAGCTAATAATAGTATTTATGCTATTCTGTTTGACCTAGATGGAACTCTGGTAGATACTAGAAGCCGGTTCTTTTTAATTTTTAATGAATCCTTGAAAAAATTCAGTTTACCCACGCTGAGCAAGAACACTTTTGACTCGCATTATAGGAATGCTTCCTTGGACAAGTTGGTTCCAGAAGGGAGAGAGATACAATTTTGGGACTATTTTCTTGAAAACTACTCAAAAAAATCATCTCCTGACGAGTTTAGTATACCCGGTTCAAAAGAAGCTTTATACCAATTAAAAAAGCTGGGGATAAGTATGGGGGTTGTAACTGGTAGAATTGCAAGTGTTGAAAGCGTGTGGTCCGAACTAAAAAAACACGAGCTGGACCAATATGTGGATGTGGTGATTACTAGATTAAAGAGTCAGAACAGGAATGATTACTACTTCTCCAAGGAGCAGAATCTTCTGGATGCTTTAGAAAAATTGGGCCATAGACCGTTTGAGAGTATGTTCGTAGGAGACTACATTATGGATATTAGATCTGGAAAAAGAATCGGAGCCGTAACCGTAGCAGTCTTGAGTGGGGGCATCAAAAAAGAGATTCTGGAGGGAGAAAATCCGGATTTTATTCTGGAAAGTGTTGCAGAACTCCTACCGCTAATTTCTGACCTGAACACTAATTAATCATTTTCTAATTAGGGCGCAAAATCCCCGGTCTTTGGGTCAGTAGATTATAATAAATTTTTGTAGGTAACATGTTTTATAGGGACAATGTTTGAATTTTCACGTTTTTTACGCCTTCTAATTTTTCAAGTTTTTTCATTAGCTGACTCTTGTCTAATAATTCACTGGGGCAGTAAAATTCATACACACATTCTTTTTCTTTGAGGCAGAGACCAGAAGTGTAGAGTGTTTTAATCTGAGTTTCCTCGAAAAAATTTTTAAGTCCCCGTAAGAAGTTTGGAGAAATTTTTCCAACCAGACTTATTAAAAGTCTATATATCTGCTTGCTCTCAGTGGGGATGATTTTCACAGTTTCTGTATCGGGCGAGAGGATCACAAGTGCGGTTTTTTGTTTAATTGTTTCAAAAAATTCTGAGGGGAGCTCCAGTGTTTTTTTATTATCTCCCGGTTCCAGTTTCATCATAAAGCCGTTCGTAAGCCTGTTCAACAACCATCCCTTCTTAAATCATTCAAAGAGTATATCTTTAAAGGAAACAAACACGACACGATTAAATCCTGCGAAAGAGGTTATAATGAATTCTTTCTGCCTATAAATGGTGAATATTTTTCTATTATCAAAACATTTCTGAAATACAAATTACGGCCTAAAAATTTTATTTTACTCCATTAAATTGGCTTATATTTATTGTTTTCCTTTTTCATCATCGCCATCGATATCTGTAAATTCCCATTTATCGAGTTTAATTTCCAGAGTGCAGTCCTCCTGCAGGTCCGGGCAGTCAAGTCTGATTGTAACCTTATCGCTACTTTTACCTATGATCTCAGGATTTTGGCAACGCTCAGCCAAGTTATCCATTAGAAATAGCACAAAAGAGTCAGTAATAACGTTTAAACTGCCCTCGAGCAGTTTTTTTCCCATATCGCCTAGGGAGTAGCGTACTTTCCGACCATCCCTTTTCGAATCAACTAGGCCGGTCTCAACCATTCTGCCCACATGCCAGCGAACCGTGTCGTGGTGGACTCCCAAATTTTTCGCTATCTCTCTTTGATGACACCCGGGATTATTAACAATATACTGGAAGATCTCTTTAGCCGTATCACTCCTGAGGCTGAAGAAAGCCTTCTCAGCCTCCTTATCACGTAAAACCTTGGGATAATAAACCAGTTTTCCCCCGTACTTAAAGCTGCCAATTAAACCTGATTTTTGAAGGGTTCTTAGATGCCAGGATAGTGTTCCAGGTGGAGTTGCCAACTCACTTGCTATCTCTAAAAAATAAGTTCCGGGCTTTTCGCAAATCATCCTGTAAATTTCCCTGCGTACAGGGTGCAGTAATAGAGTTAGTCTCTTCTCCGACAAATCTAAACCCTCTCGAGATTAAGAAAGTAGACAATATATAAAACATTGTCGTATGACTAGTTGATTTTTTACCCATGTAATGGTAGTAAGATAAACATTTTAATATTTTATACTTTTTAAGATAAATAGGGAAGTTGATTTTAAAATCAGAAATTTCATCTAATTCAGCCAATCGATCGTCAAAATTTTGGTTTCCTAAAAAATAAGACATAAATAGATAACTGAGATGAATGTCTGTGAACCTCTTATGGAATTATGTAATGGAGGTTAGGAACTAAAATAATTGTAAAGAGGTTATACACTTGCAAATAATTGACTTGACACAACCTTATCTCTATGACTTCGTAGGTGAGGCTGCTTTTCCGAATTTTTACAACTATGAATTTCATATAAAGCCTACCGGGCATAGTATTTCTATCGAAAAACAAACCTTTCAATACTTATCGGCAATTATTAATTTGGAAACACACTGTGGAACACATATAGATTTTCCTTCCTCTCTGCTAATAGCAGGTAAAGAACCACGGGATTACAATATATCAAACTTTGTCTGTGAGGCTTTAACAGTTGAAATCAAAAAAGGTGAAAACGAGTACATTACAACGGAAGAGATTATTGTAAAGCTTAAAGAAATACCATCGCTAAGGGACAAAGTACTACTGATAAAGACAGGTTTTGGCAAATTCTGGAAAACTGACTTCGAGACATATTATAACAGTTTTCCTGTCATTGAACGAGAATGTGCCGAAGTCATCGCTAATTTCGGCCTTACTGCGCTGGGAATTGACTGTCCCGCTTTGGACTTGCCGGAATTTCCACCATCGTTTCCATACGTTATTGATGAGGGAGCTGAGGGCTTTTTGCAACCGATAAAAGATCCCAAAGCCACAAACCACTTGGTTTTACTAAACGCAAATTGTATGATAATTCAAAATCTTAATCTAGAAAGAGTTAAAGATATGGAAAATTTCACAATCTGTTTTCCACCCCTAAGAGTAGAACCCGTAGATAATATGGCTGCAAAGTCAATATCGGTAACAGCACTGCCCTGTAGAGCATTTGCTATAAAAACATAGATTAATTTTTTTTAAAAAAAATGTTCTAGGAAAAAATAAGAAGAGTAGAGAGTTTAATCAGGGCACTAGAAGATTTTCTGTTTTTTCTAGACTGTTTATTTTTTCGACCATAGTTTTTATTTTTTCGATTAACTCGCCAGCCTCATGACAATCGCCAAAGAATGCTTGCAACCGTTCAGTCTCTATGCCAAATTGTTCCAGAAGCTTTTGCAACATTGAAACTCTCAGATTAGCGACATCAGCTCCTCTAAGGTAATGGCATCGATCGCAACCTATTAGCATCACTCCGTCTGCACCATTAGTGAAAGCGTCTAAGACCACTTGGGAATCAATGGAAGCTGCGCAGGGAACCTCTACAATACTCATGTTCAGGGGGTACTGCATACCGAGCATACCCGCGTCATCGATTGTAGAATAACCACATTCTAGACAACAAATCGCAACGATTTTTCTGGTTTCTCCACCGTTTCCTAAAACACCGTCGATAGCAGCTTTCAACTGCTTACTTGTGTGATGCCTTAGATCAATGCAACCTGAGGGACAAGCAGCCGCGCAAATACCACACCCAAAACACTTTGCTTGGTCGACTTGGGCAGCGTCTTCGCCCACATGGGCAGCATCAAAGGGGCAGGCCCATTCACATATTCTGCACGAACTACAAATCTCCTCGTTGACGACGGATGTTAGTAGAGGTTTCTCGATTTCTTTCTGGTTCAATAGCTTTACCGCACCCATAGCGGCGCCTGCGGCGTATGAAACTGCATTTGGGATATCCATGGGGGTCATTGCTCCGCCGGCTAGGTATATTCCTACAACGTTTGTTTCCGAGGGGCGTACTTTGCGATCCACCACATCAAAGAAGCCATCCGGGCCTAGTACAACTCCCAGCATCCTTGCGAGTTCCTGTGTTCCCTTTGATGGAATCATAGCCATGCTTAATACCACTAGGTCAGCATGCGTTTGTTCGAATTCTCCCGTGAAGCTGTTTTCCCCTTCAACTATTAGTCGTTCACCGTTGGATATGACTTCTCCGGGTCTTCCTCTGATGAAGGTTACTCCTAGTTCTCGGGCTCTGCGATAGTATTCCTCGTATCTTGAGCCTATTGGTCGAATGTCCATATATTCGATTATTACGTCTATTTCGGGGAAGTGTTCTTTTATCATGACTGCGTGTTTTAGGGCAACCATGCAGCAGATGTTTGAGCAATTGGGGTTGTGTTTCTCGTCTCTTGAGCCGACGCATTGGATCATGACTACTCGTTTAACAGGTTTTTTATCTGATAAGCGTATCAGTTTTCCGCCCGTGGGTCCGGTGGTATCGAGTAAACGAGCTAATTCTATTTGGGTAATGACGTCTGGATAGCGCTCATAGTTATATTCTTTAACTAGGGCT
>DXJA01000268.1 GCA_019056875.1 Candidatus Jordarchaeum madagascarense | reverse complement strand
TATCCTATGGCTCACCGGTCCGGTGCTTACAATTGTTGGCTTTATAATAATATTTGCTGCTTTAATAATCTGGACCGTAGTTTTCTACACATCCCGAGACTTAATTTTTTCGAAAAAACCTACATAAACAAGCTCTTTTTCTTATTTATTTAGCGGATAAACGGAAATCCATTTTAGGATTTACTTTTATGTTCTAATCATCTTAGCGCAATTATGATAGTAAGCTGGTCTTTGTGATGTAGATTCTTCCGATTCTACCCTTCATTTCAAGGTTCCAAATCGAGAAAGAATCTCTGTAAACGCTCCTTTTGGAGGCAAAATCGAACGAAACTACATCGCCGCTGGTCTTAATAGTAATTTTTATATCTTTCTTTTAGCAATTTTTTATTTCGGCCAACAGCAATATGGAAAGAAAATTATTGAACACATAGTATATAGGTAATTATCGCTCCATAACAGTTTGAGTGTGATACTATGAAAGATGACGATTTTGAAAAGGCTATCCGCGCGGTACGCGACCAGGCTCCCGGCTGGGGTGAACCGTACACCACACCCGTGGAAAAATCCCGCGCCGCCGCCGAATACCTGATTTCTCAAGCCGGTAAACCCCTGGACTTTGACCAATTACACGAGAAATTCCAGTTAACCATGGATAAGGGAGGACCACTCTTCCCCTATGACACCCTAAACTGGCACACCCACCTCTGGTTAAAACACGAAGGATACGAGTACAAGCTGTTCTGTTTGGAAACCAAAAAGCTTGAAGAGTGGGTCGGAAAAAAGAGATACATTCTGGTGGATAAACAGGAAAAAATGGTGTGGGGAGACGAAATGGAAGAAGACCACCGATCATTCAACAATGAATTCGACCTCTACCGAGGAGCCTACTACAACTCCAAATTTGAGCCAGCCAAACCACCAAAACGACCAAAAAAGTAACTCCAGTAGATTTAGGTTTCATGTTTAATTGGGACAAATTTTTTTAAGTGTTATATTCCCTTCCATAAAATGGAGGTGTGGTGTTTTATGAGTAAAGAATATGACGTTATTGTTGTTGGTTCAGCATTTGCAGGTGCAGTTGCCGCTAAGACTGCCGCTGAAAAAGGACTTAAAGTTTTACTTCTTGAGAGGTCAACCGAGCCCGGAGAAAAAATAGTTTCCGGAGGTATCCTAACCCACGACGCGTTTAACGAGCCCGGCTTAGAGTTTCTAAAAGAAGCACCATTAGAAAGAGAGCTCAAAGGCGTCAGGTGGATTATGGCTAACGAGAAAGGAGATGCGCCATTAGAACTCACCTTTAGAAGTACCGATGACAGCCGAGTAGGATACACCATCTACTGCTACGATTTCTGTAAATGGCTAACCCAACTCGCGGTGGATGCCGGCGCTGAATTCAGAAATAATACAACGGTGCTAGATGTTATAAAGGAGGATGGCTCCATTAAGGGGGTTCTGACGGAGAAGGGAGAAAAAATCAGTTCCAAAGTGGTTGTGGCAGCCGATGGAGGAAAATCACTAACAGGAATCAGAGCCGGAGTGAGGAGAAAACTTCCACCGGAAAATGTGGAAAACTGTGTGGTACTAGATTTCACAATACCAGAGAGGGAGATCAGGAGACTAGGCCTATCAGACACATTTGAAGTCTACTGGGGAACATTAACTCCAGCAGATATAGGATCATACGTTTGGATATTTCCCTATAAGGAAAGCTTCCATCTGGGAGTAGGAGCTCTAGTCTCAAGCAGGAAAAATCCAACCATCTTCTTGGAGAGATTTCTACATTCACAATTATGGAAGGACCGCTTCGAGGACATCGCAAAATTCAGAGCCTGGATGTGGAACACCGTTCCTCTATGGTCAGCTCTCGACGGAGATCAGAAAATGCTGGAAAGAACTTACGGTAATGGGATTCTTGTAGCAGGAGATGCTGGGGGATTTTTAGATTCCTTCACGTGTGCAGGCTTTTACGGTTCGATGGTCTCAGGGATGCTGGCAGGTGAAGCCGCAGCCGAATCCGTATCCAAAGGCAATGTTTCAGAGGAAGAACTCTCAATCTATGAGGAAAAGTATAAAAATAGGCTAATCTGGAGGCTAATGCAAAGACCTTGGAGAAGAGACGTCATCGCAAAAATGGGTGGAGAAAAAATTGTCCAAATAAGTTCCATGATCTCCAATTACGTAGTCAGAAGTGCATTCGATCAGCCCAAACCCTCAGACCTAATGTTGCTATTCACAGGCTTTCTCCCCATACTAAGGTATATCGGACCATTCCTAAACAGAAAACTCCCAATGTTATTTAACGAGCTCATGCTCCTTACGGGGGTGGTAAAATGAGTTATAAGAGGTTAGATGGAACAAGCTGGACAGCGGGCGGAGAATTCATCAATATCGATCCAGAAATTTGCACAGGATGCAAAGACTGCGTCAAGGTGTGCCCCGGAGCGGTAATCAGTATGGTAAACGGTAAAGCCAAAGCGGTGAAATACGAGAATTGCTGCGAGTGCGCAGCATGCTGGTTTGTGTGCACCATCGGAGCCATAAAGTTCTCATGGCCCAAAGGGGGAACAGGAAGAAAATACCGCTGGGGCTAAGAAGAACCAAAGAATTTACCATTCAAAAAAGCCAAACAAATACTAGTCTAGAATAATCCAGTTGCAAAGAAAATGCGGATACATTAAAATAATTGCTAAACGAAACCATGCCCTTTCCCGAAATTACCAAAAAATCATTTAAAGGATAGAGAACCAATGCGCCTATTCACAATAGGACACTCCACAAGAACCTTCGAAGAGTTTTATGACCTCCTAAAGGAAAATAGTATCCAAGTCTTGGTCGACGTACGAAGCTGGCCCAGCTCCAAACGCTACCCCCAATTCAACCGGGAAAATCTGCAGAAAAGCTTGGAAGTCGAGGGAATAAAATATGTGTGGTTGGGGGAGGATTTGGGAGGCTATCGAAAGAAGGGACTGGGTGAAAAATCGCCCAACAAAGCTTGGACTAGTGAAGGTTTCCGAAATTACGCAGACCACACTCTAACCGAGGAGTTTGAAAGGGGTATAGAGAAAATGCTGGGCCTCGCAGAAAATCAGAAGGTGGCCTACATGTGTGCAGAAAAGTTCTACTGGCAATGCCACCGCAGAATCATCTCTGACTACCTAAAAGTGAAAGGAAACCAAATCATACACATAGTTGAGAAAGGAAAAATAATAGAACACGAACTCACGAGTTTTGCCAAAATAAAGGACGGGAAACTAATCTACCCCAGTTATTGATTGAAAGATTCTTT
>DXJA01000267.1 GCA_019056875.1 Candidatus Jordarchaeum madagascarense | reverse complement strand
TTACAACTAATAAAACTCACAACTGCTTTCCAAATAATCGATTCCAAAAACCTTTTTGGAAATCAAGCTTATAATTTTTCAATGAGCACTCTCAAGAATCTTCAAGATATAAATTATTTTTTAAAAGCATTAAAGGTATAACATTAAAATACTATGAAGAAGAAATGAAATCCACTTAGAATAACTTGACGCAAGAAATACAGAGATGAAGATTTAAAATCATGAAGAAGAGAAATCCTGAAGGGAAAGCCTACACATCCGAACGGAAACTAGAGAAATCATCACCAAATCTAGGAGTGATAGAATTTGAGGAATGAACATTTCAAGAAGGGAGTGTCACTTTATGATCTGGGACAACTCGATGAAGCAATCAAGGAATACAAAGAAGCAATAAGAATAAACCCAAACCATGCTGAAGCACACAACAATCTTGGAGTCGCTCTTGCGGATAAGGGACAGCTAGATGAAGCAATCAAGGAATACAAAGAAGCAATAAGAATAACCCCAGAAAGTAGCGTTGCACATAACAACCTTGGTAATGCTCTTAAGAATAAGGGACTGCTAGATGAAGCAATCAAGGAATACAAAGAAGCAATAAAATCGGAACAGGACTATTTTAAACCCCACTATAACCTAGGGCTTGCCCTTTATAATCTTGGTCTACTCGACGAGGCGATAAAAGAATGGAGAGAAGCTCTCCAAACGGATCAAGACCAAGCAGATGCACACTATAACCTGGGGAATGCTCTTTATGATAAAGGAGTACTCGAGGAGGCGATAAAAGAATGGAGAGAAGCTATAAGAATAAACCCTAAATATACTAGAGCCCACTACAATATAGGAGTAGCCCTTGAGAATAAAGGATTACTTGATGAGGCTATAATGGAGTATAGAGAGGAGATAAGAATAAACTCAGAACACGATAAAGCCCACTACAACTTGGGAAATGCACTTGTGAATAAAGGATTGCTCGATGAAGCAATACAAGAATACAGAGAAGCAATAAGAATAAGTCCCAACTATGCAAACGCACATTTCAACTTGGCGAACACGCTTAGGAAAAGAGAGTTGTTCGATGAAGCGATACAAGAATACAAAGAGGTGATACGAATAAAACAGGGCTTTTTCCAAGCCCATTACAACCTCGGGATTTCCTTTGAGACGGTAGAAGAATTTAGCAAGGCAATTGAGGCTTATCAGAATTTCATCAAGTTTGCACCGCCGCAGTATACCAATCACCTTGAAAATGCACATCACCGCATCCGTAAAATAAAAGAAGGAAAAGGATAAGAGGCTTTAGGGAGTTCTCTAGCAGTAAGTTTTGGGGTTGTAATAAAGAGATAATATACAAGCCGCTCAGAGAAAATTATTTTTGTATGCAAAACAAGAGCGAGGCTTGCACGGAGAATACTAAAGAGTAAATAGGATGTGGAGTGCTGTTACGTGGAAACCTGATTTCTCGAAGGCTTTTCTTGCTGCGATATTAATTTGACTCATGAACACTATTAATTGATAACCTTTATTCTCCAAGTAATTGGCCAATTTTGATATCATATATGTTCCATAGCCTCGCTTCCTATAGTTTCTATGCACTATTGGGACGATTGTTACATAGGCGTTATAGCTTTGTTTCACCCAGTGTGCTACACCCAGCACCATACCTTCCCGAATTAAATTCCAGTATATGCCCTTACCAATTTCTGATTTTATTTGGTTGTAATCCTCTTCCCTTATGCCTGTTTTCTCTGATTTTTCGCTTACAAGTATTTTGAACGCATTATCAAACGTCTCCTCAGAAATCGGTTTAAATTCGAGATTTTCTTGGTGTTCTATGTTTACTTTTCTCTCTCTCAACAAGAGCCGGCCCACTACGTTAAAATGGTAGCTTCTTTCAAGGAGGAAGGAGAGTAGGAAGGTGTCGTCGGTGCGCACATACACTCCCTTAGGTTCGAATTGCTTAGTTACTAGTTGAAAAATCTTGTCGCTTAGTGCACGATACCCCTTTTTAATGTAGAGTTCTATAATACAGTTCTCGTACCATGGGGCAAAGAACTTTTCCAAGTAAACCCAATAACATATTGTTTCGCCTTTAAAACGGAGCCCCCAGTAGGTGCTTTGGTTTAATGCTAGTTCATAAAAATCAACCACGAAGGGCAATCTCAATTCTTTCATTCGAGCTTCCCTAAGGTCTTTGATATCTTCTAGCACAAATTGCTTTAGTTCCAAGGGTTAAACCCTCCAACTCGGCACTATTCATACTTGTACCATTCCCTTTATATATTTGCTTGGAAATCGTAATTTTTAATACCTATTCAATTTGAAGCTTTTAAATTTTCTTCGCGGTCTAAGTTTATTTCTTGAAGGGTGAATATTTTGAGGCGGCGTACAGACTTTCTGGTCATCGGATCAGGAATAGCGGGTTTGAGTTTTGCTCTCAAGGCTGGAAATCACGGAAAGGTCATTGTTGCCACTAAAAAGTCGAGTGTGGAGAGCAGTACTAACTTTGCACAGGGGGGAATAGCCGCAGTCACGGATTTGGAGCATGACGATTTTGAATCCCACATAAAGGACACGTTGGAAGCGGGTGCTTATCTAAACGACTTGGAGGTAGTGGAGATTGTTGTGAGTGAAGCCCCGGGTAGGGTGAGGGAGCTAATCGATATCGGAGTGGAGTTTGAAAGAAACAAGAAGGGTTCCTTTGATCTAGGATTGGAGGGCGGGCACAGCCAGAGGAGAATCCTCCATGTTGCAGATCTCACAGGAGCAGCAATTGAAGGAGCACTGGTAGATGCCTGTGAGAAGCATCCCAATGTTACAATTATCGAAGATGCAATGGCCATTGACCTGCTTACCACCCGTAAGCTTAGACTGAGCCAAGAGGAGGATGAGTGCCTAGGTGCCTACATTTTCGATAAAAAATCAGGCGAGATTGGCACCTACTTATCTAACGTTACCGTTCTGGCTACGGGTGGATGTGGTCAGATTTACCTTTACACCACGAACCCCAGTATTTCTACGGGTGATGGTATAGCTATGGCTTATAGGGTAGGGGCCATGGTTAAGGACCTTGAATTCGTTCAATTCCACCCTACCACGCTTTATGATCAAGATGAAAGCTCATTCCTTATCTCTGAGGCGGTTAGAGGGGAAGGCGGGGTACTAATGACCATTAGTGATTATGAAGAGTTCCTGAAATCCGGAGAAAGTGACCCCAGCAATTTCTCTTTCATGAAAAACTATGATGAAAGAGGAAGTCTTGCCACACGCGATGTTGTAGCCAGAGCAGTAGATAGAGAGTTGAAAAGGAGTGGTGACAGGTACGTATACCTCTACCTCCTACACTTAGATCCAGAAAGCATCAAGGAGCGTTTCCCACACATTTACAGTACCTGCCTAGAGTATGATATTGACATAACGAAGCAACCAATTCCGGTAGTTCCAGCAGCACACTATATGGTGGGAGGGGTGGCGGTAAACAAGAATGGACAAGTTATTCGAAGAGATAATCCCACTCAGATTATTAATCGCCTCTATGCAATAGGAGAGACTGCCTGCACCGGACTACACGGGGCAAATAGACTGGCCAGCAATTCACTGCTCGAATCCGTTGTATTTTCGCACAGAAGTTATTTGGACTCCATAAAATATCTGGAAAAAATCGTTGAAATACCATTAGAGGAGATGCCTCTCTGGGATGCATCCAAGTACAAACCCATAGACGAAAAAGTGTTACTAAAACATGATTTCGATGAGATAAGACGCCTCATGTGGAAATACGTGGGAATAGTAAGAAGCGACCTAAGGCTGCAAAGAGCCAAACGCCGTTTAAATCTGCTTGAAGAAGACATCAGCCACTACTACTGGAACTACATACTAAACGAAGATCTAATAGAGCTAAGAAACATAATCCTAGTAGCCCGACTAATTGTTGAAGCTTCAATCGAGAGAAAACAAAACATTGGACTCTTCTACAATATAGACAACGAGAAAAAAGAGAAATAGAAAAATATATAAATAATCGTTAATCCATCAAACTGACTCCTCGACAAGAGTTGGGGGACCTACACTATAATGATTTCTCAATAATTTTTTAATCCAACTTTTCTTATATTTCGGGAGTTCCACGTTAAACTTCTTTTCTGTATGTCTTATTGCTTGTTGAAAGTATTTTTGCATGTCAGGCATCATTGGATACATTTTAAGGGCGTCTTCCACGGAGGGGTCTATTTTAAAAACGCCCTTCATAAAAGCATCTATGTAATCATAATCGGGATCTGCGAGGGAACGATAACCAGTTTCATTATCGGGATAGGTTATTATGGTGTCTCCGGTATCATAATCTGATTCCCAGTCGAATGCCCAGGTGCCGTCGGGTGCGAAGGAATAGTTTAACCTTTTTAAGAGCATATCAGGAGCTTTTTCAGTAAATTTTTTACCGACCAGTCCAGCTTCTACAAACTGGGGTCTCATTGGTTCCATTAGTTCTGCCCAGCGGTCAAGTAGATATACGTGAATTTTAAGTGGAATGTCAACCACACTATGAAATTTCATTCTTCGAGACATAAACAAATCCACCTTTAATATCTTAAAATACTATTTAATCAGTATTTGAGAAGTATAGGTACATCTAATTCCTCTATCGAAAGTATAAAAACCCCTCAAATTCCAAAGAATAGAAAACATACACCACATTTACGGATTATATGCGGGGCCTCGCTTTATTTAAAACTTCAACTATCTCCTTGTCAAGAATAGGGGGTTTCGTATAGGAACGTTTTTAAATATTTTTTTAATCCAGTTTCACCCCAAAGAAGGTTATAAGTATATATACATGTTTTACAGTTTATTTTAATATGCGGAGAGTGAAAAATAGGAGATGTTTTTACGCCCACAGTGAATCAGCATATTGTAAGAGCAATAGTTAATGGTATTAGGAAAGCAGCGATAATAACAGATGATGTCCTGAGGCTTATTCTAAGTTGCACATCGGATTACGTTCAGAAGAATTTTAATCTTAACTTAGATTTCCAATCTTTGGATGACCTTGAGAAAAAGCTTGTGGAGATTGCTGATGAACATCCGGCTGATGAGGCTCTGGTCTATGGCATAGGTAAGGCAGAGAGTACGAATGTAGGTGCTGCAGGAGTGATTTCTAGACGTGTGGCAAAGGGTGCTCCAAAGGCTCTTGTCGAGGAATTCGGGCTAACAAGCCAACTAAGTGATTCGAAAAATCTACACGAGGTCCTATCCAAATACAAGGCTTTGTTAGTGAGAATAGGTCAGGTGAAGGAGGAGGACATAATTCTGACAAGCCTTGAGGACGAGCAGGTGGATGTGAAGCTTGGAGGGTTCTGTCCTTATATGAATGCCTGTCAGTCTCTTAATAGGGAGGGAGTTTTTGACATCTTTGGAAATGTGGCCTGCGTCAGAACACTTATCTTCGCGGGAATAGCCGAGGCAATTTTTAGAAAAAGCTATGACGCCAAAGTTGAAAAATATAATCCCCCAAACTGCAGAGTGAAAATCTTCGAATTATAATCAGGGTCATGTCTTAAAAATTATAAACATTCTCTACAACGATACACTTGATAAACTTTATCTGAAAAATAATACCTTTTATCTACAAATGATTACTGGATAGTCCAGATACTATTCAAAAACGAGTTTTTCGGTAGATTGATTAAAAAGATAAAAAAAGAAGGGGAAGAAGAAATTATTTTTCTAGTATCTTCTTCTACTACCACCACTATCTCTTCTTCCGCTATAACCTCTTCTCTCGCCTCTGTAAGGTTTGCCACCGTATCCTCCCGATCGGTCGCCGCCTCCGCCGCCGTATCGGGGTCGGTAGCTCCGCTCCTGTTCATAGACCTTTTCTGAGAGATTATTTCCCAAGTTAATTTCTGCTGGTGTGCTTTCGTCGCTTTTTTCCATGCTTCCGTACTTTCCCAGGTTCAGCCTCAAGGAGCCCTTAAACACCGTGGTGTAAGCATTATTCAACTGGTAAACCTGTTCCGTCTTCATCTTATCGATGTCTTCGTTCCACAGGGTGAGCAATATGCTCCCGGTTTCGTCCCCCACAAGGGCCTCGGTGACCCGGAATGTTTCTCCAGTTTTTCTGGAAACAACTTCTCTTACTTCGTTTTTGGAATTGCATCTAACCTTTATGTTTATGCCTCTGAGACCCGGTCTCAGCTCATCAACAATTTTAAATTCGGATTGGCTCATTTCAACTCATCTTTCTACACAAACTTTCAATAGAAAAAACTAGAGCAAAAAACCGCCCAAATTATTTCTTCTATTTAGGAAGATGATAATCTTGCACGTATATAAATTTTCTCAGAATCTCAAAAATGCCTTAACATAATTTAAACCCCATTCACAAGGAATAACCGGTTTTAAGAATAGTAAAATTAGTTACTTAGTGTAAGATTCAGAAAAACCAATGATTTAAATTAATAGTGTCGCTTATACACTAAGTAACTTATCAAAAAGGCTAGGGTGAATGGAATGGGTGTAAAAAGAAAAACGGAATTTGATTTTCCACCAAGACACGAACCGCATACTGATGCTTATTTTTTGAGAAGCGCGGAGGTATTAAGAAAAGAAAAAATAAATCCGCAGGTTAGATACCAAGTTTTTATTAGAAAAGGTCCCGGCATAACTGGTGGAATAGATGAAGCGATAGCTTCAATCATGAAATACAGTCCGAAACTAGCTGAACATGGTGGCATGATTTATGCTCTTCATGATGGAATGGAATACCAACCTGAAGAAACTCTGATGCTTATTGATGGACCTGTTCTGGATTTAATTGAATTAGAAACAATGTATTTGTCAATCCTATCCGACAGAGCCAGCCGGGCAAACAATGAGCCGGAACCGGATTTAGAAAAAATCAAGACTAATGTCAGGGAAGTTGTCCAATTATTGGATAAAAGTAAATTTGGTCCTAGATCATTATCTTATTTTGGCGCAAGACATTATGGATACGAATGGGATGCCAAAATAGCGAAAGCTGCATACGAGGGGGGAGCAACCTCAACCTCAACCGATGTCGGTGCAGCGACATTCGGACAGAAAGGCGTGGGTACCGTGCCACACGCATTGGTTCTGGTAATGGCTTCAGAGTACGGAGAAGAAAATTCTGCTGTTGAAACTATGAAAGCGTTCCACAAACATATGCCTAAGGGGGTTCCTAGAATTTTTCTGGCAGACACATTCAACAGGGAAATCACTGACACCCTCCAAGTGGCTGAAGTGTTAGGGAATGATTTCTGGGGACCGAGATTTGACACAAATGGAGAAACGGTAGCAGAGGGAGGGATTCCTTTTGACGGAAGAAAATACTGGACGGGAACAGGAGTAACTGTAGAAGCGGTAGTTGCTGCAAGACGAGCGTTTGATGATGCAGGATATTCCGATTTGAGAATTGCACTATCCAGTGGGTTTAGTAATCCCAAAAAGGTTGAGGCGTTTGTTTTAGGTGAAAAGAAGTATGATTTGAAACTTTTCGATTTTATAGGTGCCGGATTTGCGGACGACCGATTTCAGGCAACCTCGGACATTATGGGTTATTTTGAGGGTGATAAATTCATAACGTTACATAAGATGGGTAGACCCTATCGGCCCAATCCAAGACTGGAAAAGGTGGATTTAAGTGTTTACTAGCACAAATGAGCTTGAACCATCAGAAGTTTACGTCAGAGTGGATGTATGCATATTTGGAATAAAAGATGAGGATTTAAAAGTTCTACTAAGAGAAAGAGGTTTCCCGAACTACAAGAAATTTTGGGTACTCCCTGGAGTCTTTGTTAGAAAAGAGGAAAACCTCGAAGAAGCGTCTATTAGAGTTTTGAATGAAAAGGTAGGAATTTTTGAAACACTTTACCTAGAGCAACTTTACACCTATGGAGAAGTAGAAAGAGATCCTAGAATAAGAATAATAACAATTGCTTACTTTGCAATGGTAGATCCAGAGAAAATTGAAGTTTCAGAAAAAGTAGACTGGCACCCAGTTTATGAACTCCCCCTCCTAGCATTTGATCACGAAAAGATAATTAGGTACGCTCATCAGAGACTAAAAAACAAGCTGGAATACACCGCAATAGCCTTTGACATTCTGCCAGAACTCTTTACCCTAACTGAGCTACAAAAAGTTTACGAAGTTATACTTGGCAAGAAACTTGATAAAAGAAATTTCAGAAAGAAAATATTCTCCATGGGAATAATTGAGCCCACAGAGAAATACAAACTCGGTGTCCACCGACCCGCAAGACTGTACACCTTCAAAAAAGACCTAAAAAGTAGTAAGATACCCGGATTCAGATGGACGAGACTGGAATTATGAATTATCAAAAAGGGAAAAATATAAATTCTTAAAACCATTTTTGGCTCCAATTTTTCTGATAGATCTTTTCCTCCTATTCTAGGAAACATTCTCTATATGAATGAAGTCGGGCAGAGTACGGTGGGTATAGAATCGCACTCACAGTGAGAGGTACTGTCGCTGTCGGCGAAATAAATTATATTCACATTTTTGAAGTGATGATGCATCTTTCCGCGTATAATTTTCTTCTTATCTTACCCTCTATTTTTCCATAAAAATTCGCTAATGGGAACTTAGTGTATCTATTGTAAATTCAATAAAATTATATGTAGGACGAGAAATTGTCAATTCAACTTGATAAGAGATCAAAGATATGAATGAAGCGGTCATTTGTGACGGATTGAAGGGATCTTGGAGCTCTAAGAGTTGCTTAAGAATATGGTTAAAAAAGGTTATGGATGGTTTTTGAATGAAAGGTAGGATATCTGATGTAGGAATATCCCATGGGAAATCAGCCAAGTTGAAGGTTTTCACGCCTACAGAAATAATGGATGGAGTGGAAATCAAGAATAGGCTAGTTAGATCCGCCACTTTTGAGGGTATGGCTTCTGAAGAGGGACATGTTACAGACAAACTAGTAGAATTATACAAAAATTTAGCCAAAGGTGGAGTCGGATTAATAATTACGGGGAATACCTATGTGCAACCAAGTGGCAAGTCTTCAGGCCACCAGATGGGAATAGATAAAGATGAACTTGTTCCAGGATTGAGAAGAATCGCGGAAACAGTCCATGAATATGGTGATGGGTGTAAGGTTGCTCTGCAGATCTTTCATTGTGGGCGTCAAAGTTTTATCTTAGAAAACACCGTTGCCCCTTCCGCTGTTTTGGAAACCGTCGTTAATAAAATGCCGCGGGAAATGACAGTTGAAGAAATCGAAGAAACCATAGAAGCCTTTGCCGAAGCAGTAAGGAGGGTCAAGAACTCGGGATTTGACGCCGTTCAACTCCACTCGGCGCACGGATATCTTTTAAGCGAATTCTTGTCCCCTTACACGAACAGAAGAACAGACAAATATGGGGGCAACACTGAAAACCGTGTAAGAATTCTTGAAGAAATTTATAAACAGAGTGTAGAAAAGGTGGGAAAGGATTTTCCCATTCTGATAAAGATGAATACCGACGACTTTCTGGAAGGTGGAATAACTCTAAACGAGTCCAAGGAGATTGCTAAAAAGCTTTCAAAACTGGGATTTGCAGCTATTGAAACTAGTGGAGGCATGTGGGAAGTCATTAACCGCAGTGAAGAAGAACTTGGCTGGAAACCGGCATTTGCTCCAGAGAGCCGAACAAAAATCACATCTAAAGAAAAGGAAGCCTACTTCTTACCGTATGCCAGAGAAATCAAGAAAGTGATCGACGTTCCATTAATTCTGGTTGGAGGAATCAGATCCCTTGACGTGATTGAAAAAATACTCGCAGAAGGAAGTGCAGATTTCATCTCCCTATCCCGACCCCTGATCCGGGAACCAGATCTTCCAAACAAATGGTTGAAAGGCGTTAAAGAATTAATCGCCGAATGCAAATCCTGCAATAATTGTTTTATGAGCGTAATAAGTGGAGGCCTCCGATGTATTCCTGAAGAACGAGCCGAACAAAAATCAAGTTAAAGCGTTCATAAAACCAGTTTTACAAGAGTTCACTTTCCTGCCAAGCGTTAATTATCCTAGGCTACTTCGAAGTAGCTTCGATACGCTAATCCACGATTCTTTTAAATTCCTTGGAGTCTCTTAGGGAATCAAAATCAGAGTCTTTCTTAGCGAGGTCCTTATATTTGGAATCAAGCTCGATTGCTTTCTTTAGAAAGTTTAATGAATCGGTCTCTTTGCCGAGCAGGGCATTAACACAAGCTAAATTGTACCAATCTGTTTTGTAGTCTGGCTTGAGTTCCACCGATTTATGCCAGCATTCGGCTGCTTTCTCAAAATTGCGGAGATAATAGTAGGAGCGCCCCATATTGGTCCAAGCTATTTGGTCTTTTGGATTAAGTTCAACTGCTTTTTCATAATTCTTGATTGCCTTTTCATGCTCGTCTAGAGCTCCGTGAGAGAGGCCTAGGCTTCCCCACACTTCTCCATCCTTTGGGGCGATTTTTGATAATTTTTCATAATATTCAATGGCTTTCTGGTATTCTCCTAGTTTTCGGTAGCATAATCCAATGCTAAATAATATCTTTTTGTTAGTGGGATTTATTCCCAATATTTTTTGATAGCATTCAATAGCTTCATTATACTTGCCCTGTTCCTCGTAGGCTAATCCCATGTTGTGCCAAGCATCCTCATAGTAGGGTCTGATTTCCACGGCTTTTCGACAGTATTCAATAGCCTTATCGTACTTGCTTAATCTTAGGTACATGTTGCCCATATTGTTCCAGGCAACCTCGTCCTCGGGTTCAAGTTCCACAGCTTTCTGAAAACATTCCACAGCTTTATTATACTCATCTAACATTCCGTAAGAGAGACCCATAATATGCCATGCTTTTGAGAACCCCGGATTAATTTTTACAACTTTTTCATAGCATTCAATAGCTTTCTTGTGTTCGCCTAACTGGTAATAGGCGACACCCATATTGATCCATGCATCTTCATACTCTGGAGCAATCTCCACAGCCTTCTTTCCAGATTCAATAGCTTTATTCAAATCGCCCAACACACGGTGATCCAAACTCAGGTTGTACCAGGCTTCTGCGTATTCCGGTTTGAGTTCCAAGGCTTTTTCAAAAGATTCGATGGATTTCTTGTGGTCACCCAGCTTGGAGTAGGCAACCCCCATATTATTCCAAGCCCCGGCATATTCGGGATTGATTTTCAAAGATTTTTTATAGCAGTTAATGGCCTTTTTATATTCGCCGAAATTTTTGTGAGCTAATCCTAAGTTGCTCCAAGCCACATGGTTTTTAGGCTCAGCCTTTAACACTTTTTCATATTCTTCAACGGCTTTTTGGTATTCTTCCTCGTCATGATACTCGTTTTCTTTTCCAAAATAGTCTTCTACTGGCATCTCTGTAGCCACACCTTACAGTTTAAATGTATTTGTATATGTTTTTTGTTGTGTATTTTCCTGAGGACATCTCTTTTTCTATCTTCTTCAAAAGAAGTATGCGTTTGTATGTTGGTGGATGTGTGGAAAAAATGCTTTTTAACCGGCTAAATCTAAACTTTTTTGCCTCTTGCTCCATAGCGATTTGGAGCTCTTTCTCATCGAGGGTGCCGTCCTTATCTATGTCATAATCATGTGCCCTTTCTGCGATTCGCTTGATTTCGTTTTTTGAATGTGCAGGATCTTCTATGAAAAATGCATTAGTAGCTGCAAATGTTTCCCAGGGATTTAGCGATAATCCATATGCAATTTTTGTGAGGGCACTCATTAACGCTCGCGGATTTCTTGTTAAGTAGGCCGCATAGGCGTCGGAATAGAACTCTCTTAGCCTACTCAGTGTTAGAACAATTAGCTTAGTTATTAGGTATAGTATAAAGGATATTATCGCAATTGGTCCAAAAAGTAATGCGAACGCTATGCCAAATATTATGCCTCTCAAGCTTCTAAAAAGGCTACGCGTCACCCCAATTATAGACTTCCCAATAGTATAATAAAGAATGGGTATTGACCCGAGAGATGTCATTATGAGATAGTCTTTGTGGTATAGGTGGCCTACCTCATGTGCGATAACCGCCTTGAGCTCCTCTTGATTTAACCATCGAAGTAGTCCTTCGGAAATGACAAGTGTAGCACTGCGTGCGGTTCTTCCAAAAACGAAGATGTTTGGAAGCGGATTAGACCACATTGCAATTCTGGGTGTTGGCACCCCGCTTTTTTCCGCTAACGCCATAACTGTTTTTACGAGCCAAGGAACATCACTGCCAGGCGGAAAATCGACACCGATATAAAGATAAGTAAGGGGTAATGAGCGTCGTACCATCCATGGACCAATTAAAAGTTGTAAAATTATGGAAAATGAAATCAATAATGTTCCTGCCAAGGCAATCATTAAAACGAGATACAAAATTCGGTTTGGAATTATATAATCAATGAGATAAAGTCTATACAATATAAAATAAAAATTGTACGGATACGGCATTTGTAAATAAATGTTAGGATATTTCATAGAACCAGCATACACAAAATCCATCAAAAAATTAAGGGATATAACGAACACGATTGGGAAAATGAAAAGACCCGATAAAAGCCTAAGCAAGCCCTCCACATTGAAGTATAGTGCCGGATCCGATACAAAATTATAGGTAATAAAGTGTATGAATACACCAAAGGCAATAATGAAAATTAGTAACACCACAAATAGTAGGGCAATCGATGTTCCCATTCTGGCTTTTAGAAATGATAGTCTACCCATAGTGAACCCCTATGCTATTAAAGTCCGCTTACAACGCTTCTTTTAATAATTATCTATTTCTCCCTCTCTTAAGCTCTTCAAGAATTAATCTTTTAATTAGTCTATCTAATATATTTATTTTTCGTCAAAGCATTGGAATCTTGGGAATAAAACCATACTTTAAGGTAAATCGATTAACAGGAGAATGTTCAGCTTCTCGGCAGCATTAGGTGTTCCTTACATACAATCTCTCATCAGATTCTTTACATATTAGCAGTAAGAGAAAGTGGACAAGAAAAAGAGAAGTAATCAAGAGCATAAAGAAGGGATGAGCATTAAAAATTACAAAAATAAAGGGTTTTTATAATCCTTTTGCCAGAGATTAAAAATTACAAAAACCGAACAATTTTTTAAAGAAGGACACTTGTGAGGGTTTTATAAAAAAACTTAAGGGGGCTATTAATAGGAAGCCTAGGTCCCAAGGTTTACAGAAGCCGTAACTAAAAAAAGCGGAAATTATATTTTTTGTGTGTTTTATGCGGTTTTCTTTCCACTGATTGCCGCGAATCATCGAATTTGAATGTTCTCGTAATGAGTGAAGATAAGAGGGAATATTTGCTCCCTTGAAACCTTTCGAAAAAGCTCTGATAAAGTAATTATAATCTTCTGATGTTTCGAAGTTTGGATTATATAGTCCTGTTGTTTTAATGAGATTCTTGGAGAATAGAACTGAGCTGTGTACAAATGGATTATGTAACAACAAATACTTTCTAATTTTTGCCCACTCGCAGGGTGGCTTGAGGTAAGCTAAAATCCGCCCTTTTTCATCAATCAAATAGGACCAGCAACCAATCAAATCCAATTCTTTGCTTGATAGCCATCTAACTTGTTCTTCAATGCGGGTTGGTATGCTAACGTCATCGCTGTCCATTCTCGCTATATATTCTCCTTGAGCAAAATTTATACCTACATTCATAGAGGCAACTGGACCTAGTCTGCTCTTGTTAACCAATAAGCGTAGTCTATGATCATCCCGAAACTGGTCAAGAACAGCAAATGTGTAGTCCTCCCTATGATCATTGGGGTCTAGTATTACAATTAACTCAATCTCACTGTAAGTCTGTGATAGAATGCTTTCTACACTCTCCTCTAGAAAACGCGGGTTTGCGTTGAACACTGGCATTAAAACGGAAACTAGCATTTCCTTCATATTGCCTCCAAGCCCCGGAATTCCAAATTATTTAATTTTTAAGATTGTCTTTCTAAGATTAAAAAGTTTCTATTTTGTCAACGATTTTTCCACCCTTTTTCATTAAACTAGAGAATAATAAATCATTTAAAACTTTTAATCTTAGTGTCAGAATCCGTATTAATCGCTTATCAGTTGCGCAAAAAAAATAAAGAGAAGAGGAGTTTTTCCCTATTTTCCGCTGCTCAATTTCTTTTCGATCTAATCTAATCCTGAAAAATCCATTCCCAGTCAAATAACCAAAATTTTATAGTGTTATCCCCGCCTCCAGATACCGCGAATCGGGCATCAGGAGAAAAACATATGGAACTGACACTCGATTTGTGAGCCTCAGAGGTTCTTGCACACTTGCCAGTTTCCACATCCCAGAGTCTGATTGTTTTATCACCACCCCCTGAGAGAGCGAAACGCCCATCAGGAGAAAAACAAACTGAAGTAACATACTTTGTGTGCCCTTCAAAGATTCTTATACACTCGCCGCTTTCTGAATCCCAGAGTCTTAGGGTTCTATCATTACTTCCAGAGAGCGCGAGTCTACCATCGGGAGAAAAACAAACTGAAGTGACTGGCACTTTGTGGCCCTCAAATATTTTTATACATTCTCCAGTTTCTAAATCCCATAGTTTAAGATTATTATCTAGACCTCCGGATAGTGCAAATCTGCCATCGGGAGAAAAGCAAGTGGAGTAAATACCCCCATAGTGTCCTTCAAATATTTTTATGCGGTCTATGGTTTCTATATCCCAGAGTATGAGATTATCTACATCATTCAGAGAACGCCTGTAGGGGTCTACACCACTTCCTGAAAGGATGCATCGGCCGTCAGGAGAAAAACTTACGGAATAAACGACATCCGTGTACCCCTCGTCAAATGTTTTAAGACACCCGCCAGTTTCCACATCCCAGAGTTTTAGTTTATCGTCCCATCCTCCGGAAAGAAGAAATCTCCCATCAGGAGAAAAACAAACAGACTCAATGAAACATTGATCCTCTAATGTTTTAAAACAATTGCCGGTTTGCACATCCCAGAGTTTAATTGTGTTGTCACAGCTTCCTGACACGGCCAGTTTACCATCGGGAGAAAAATTTACGGTAAGAACGGTGTTTGTGTGTCCCTCAAAGTTTTTTAGAAGCCACGAGTCTTTCAGTCCTTTTCTTTTGCCGTATTTGTGACCTAGGTTATTGATTAGTTCAATGATTTCTGGAGAACGCTCATAGCCGGGATATTTTTGTATCTCTCTAATAGTTTCATAAGCCTGGGGATATTTTTGAGATCGAACCAGAACATCTACTTTGTTGAGGAGCTTATCTACTCGAGAGGCAACCTCATCCTCAGTTAGTGTTATTGCTGCGGAGAACTTGTAGTCAAGGGGCGGATTAAGTCTCACCCTTATATCAACAGTTATTGTGGAAACATCCCAGAGTTTGAGGGTGGTATCCTGACTTCCAGAAAGAACTAAATTACCATCAGGGGAGAAACGAGCGGACCAAACGTATTCCTTATGCTCAAAGGTTTTTAGACACTGACCGGTTTCCACATTCCAAAGTTTCAGAGTATTGTCCCAGCTTCCAGAAATGGCGAAGTTATCATCAGGAGAAAAGCTGACGGAATGAACCGTCTCGGTATGTCCTCCAAAGGTTCTCAAACATCGGCCGGTTCTCACATTCCAGAGTTTGATTGTTTTATCCCCGCTTCCAGAGAGGGCGAGTTTGCCGTCCGAAGAAAAACAAACGGACATAACATCCGATGCGTGACCTTCAAAGGTTTTTAGACATTCTCCAGTTTCCAAGTTCCAAAGTTTGAGAGTGCGGTCGCTACTTCCGGAGAGTGCGAATCGCCCATCGGGCGAAAAACAGATGGACTCAACGCCTCCTGTATGTCCTTTAAAGGTTTTTAGGCATTCTCCAGTTTCCAAGCTCCAGAGCCGGATAGTATTATCTAATCTTTCGGGGAGGTGGTCCCAGCCCCCAGAGAGTGCCAATCCACCATCAGGTGAAAAACTTACGGACTGAACCGCATCTGTGTGACCTTTAAAGGTTTTTAGGCATTCTCCAGTTTCCAAATTCCAGAGCTTGAGAGTCTTATCATTGCTTCCCGATAGGATGAGCCTACCACTTGGTGAAAAGCAGACCGAATTAACGGTTCCTGTGTGTCCTTCCAAGGTTTTAAGACACTGAGCAGTTTCTGAATCCCAGAGTTTAATGGTGTGGTCGATGCTTCCGGATAGTATGAATTTGCCATCCGGAGAAAAACAAGCAGACACCACCCCCTTTGCATGCCCTGTGAATGTTTTTATAAGTCTGGGCCAGGGCACTTTAAGGTTGTAGAGGTATTGAATTATTGTTTCTACATCTTTTGTGGGTGAAATTCCGAGCCAGGAAAAGGTGCCCGAAAGTCCCTGTTGGGTGGAGAGCGCGTGAGATAAGTTTCTTTTCGCTTCCTCTCTTCTGCCCTCTCTAAGCAGCGATGCTGCTAAATTAACGTAATATCTCCAGTCGCCCGGGTCACTTTCTATCGCCTTGGTAAAACATTGAGTAGCCTCGGCGTATTCTCCCACACCAAAGTAGACCAAACCTAGAGCATTCTGGTAATCGGGTTCCTTAGGGGATAATTTCACGGCTTTTATAAGACAGTCTAAGGCAATCTCTAATTCACCCCTTTCCATATGCATCAAGCCTAAAAGATAATTGCCTTGTAAAGGTTGACCAAATACGGCGTCCTCGAGGGGCTTGAAAAATTCAAGATCAGTAACTTCGCCTTCCCGCCACCTCAGCAGTCCATAGTTGTAGTTGGCGAGTAGATGGTGAGAATCTATCTTTAACGCTTGCTCAAAGAGCTTTTTGACTTCCTTTTTTCCAATCTCTAGGAGTGATACCGCTTTGTTGTTAAGATCGTCGGCTCTTACCAATCTTTTATAGTACCTCCTCTAAGTTAATCTACAATCCAGAGTTATGATAGGCCCTTTTTCTGAATACAAGTGATTTTTTAGTTAATTAATACCTTAAAGTGAGTTGACTTTTGTTATTTGGGTTTTTTGACACAAATTCTTACAGATTTTGTGGCCCTTGTAAAGCTTTTCGAACTCAACGAAAAGATTATCATAAAGCTTACGTTTTCTGAATCTGGCTTGAAAACTTTTTCCTCCCTCAATAATTTGTTTCTAGTTTTTACTATCATGTTCCACAAGTCTAGGGAATACTGCTCCACGTAATCCCTTTTCGGAAAATAGATTGGATAATTATCAAGCTCTGTTCGAATAATGTTCATCTTGGTGTCCACTAGGCTTGTTTTCAAAAAGGTGGTACCAGCATCATATGAAAGAATTAACTTTTCTGACACTTAACCACCCAATTTCAATTGACATATTTTAACTATTTTTAGTTTCTAATAAATTTTCATCCAACTATTCACAGATTGGGGGGGTATTCTTCATAAATAATTTTAAAAATGTATAAGCATTCATTAACTTGCATACCCATTGGGCGTGAAAAATAATTAAATGGTTTAATGCTTCTTATACAGTTCATTTCATTGGCGGTTAATAAAGTGTATAGAGATGCAAAATATTATAATAACAGTGGGAAAAATTGGATGAAGAAGGGGAAGTGTTATAGGGCGGTAACGGATTTTACACGTGCAATTGGACGCGACCCCAATTTCGCGGAGGCCTACTATAACCGTGGGTATACTTGGTATGTTATGAATGATTATAATAGGGCAATAGATGATTTTACACGTGTAATAGAACTGGAACCAAATAATGTGTATGCTTATATTGAACGTGGAACTGTTTGAAGAAAGTGGAGAGAATTTGATAAGGCGATAGAGGATTATAACCGTGCAATCGATTTAGATGCTAAAAATGCTTTCGCATTCAATAACCGTGGTATTTCCTGGTACGAAAAGGGTGAAATGGACGAAGCAATAAAGGACTACAACCGAGCTATAGAGCTTGACCCTGTGTTGGCAGATGCGTATTATAATCGTGGACTTGCCTGGTACGAAAAAGGTGAACTGGACAAGGCAATAGAAGATCATACCCAAGCTATAAAAATAGCACCCAATTATGGAAACGCTTACTATTATCGTGGACTTGCCTGGTATGATAAAGTGATTCACGACAAGGCGGTGGAGGATTATATTCGGGCTATTAATTTAACTCCTTCTCTGTTAGATAATTATTATAATCATCCACTTTATAGCGGAATTTCTTGGTTTAAGAAAGGAAGAATTAAACGCGCTATAGACGACTTCACCCAAGCCATAGAAATGGAACCAAACAATGCTGTAAATTATTTTTTAAGAGGTCTGGCTTGGCATCATATGAAAGAATTGGACAAGGCAATAGAAGACTTCAATCAAGCCATAGAAATCGAACCAAATAACGCAAACGTATACTTTTACCGTGCAATTGCCTGGGAAGACCAAGGGGATTTAGACAAGGCGATAGACGATTATAGTAGCACAACTGAATTAAATCCGGATTATGCAGAGGCATATAATAACCGAGGAATCATCTGGTATAAAAAGGAAGATTATGACAAGGCGATAGACGATCTCACATATGCCATCGAATTCTTTCCTTTTTATGCACCAGCTTACGATTTCCGAGGACTTGCTTGGAGAAAGAAAGGGTATCTCGCTAAAGCAATAGCGGATCATAATAAAGCCCTTGAAATCGAACCCCATGATGCAATTATTTATAACAACCGGGGTCTTGTATGGGAGGAAAAAGGTGAAATTGACAAGGCTATAGATGACTATACCCGCGCCATCGAACTCGACCCCACGTTTCAGGAAGCCTTCATTAATCGAGCACGAGCTTTGAGAAAAGCAGAACATTAATAAACCCCAGCCCTGGCCACAATACACTGTTATCCTCCAAATCGCTTCCCCAAAAATTTCGCTATAAGGATTGATACGTAGTAATTTTTTATGCCAACCGTGTAATTTATTTATGCCATGTCCTCACTAAGAATGAATCAAATTAATTATTTTCTTAAAATAGTTAACA
>DXJA01000266.1 GCA_019056875.1 Candidatus Jordarchaeum madagascarense | reverse complement strand
CACCGATAACACCGAGCGTGGTGTCTGAAGCCCCCAGATCCTTAGCAAACAGAGGAATAATGATAAAACTAGTGGCTATGGCAACATTAGCAAAAAACATTATGGCGTTAGGCTTTAGCATAGAGATTTCGGAGACTTCTTTTTGCTCGGTAACCATTTTTCTCCTTGTTTTTCTGTTCTGTGAACTCTTGTTTCCCATTTTGACATTCATCTTGTGCTTGTTTTGATTTGGAAATACCCTATGGTTGGAGAATGAATGAAACTTAAAACATGCAAGCTTTAATGCTTTATGGTTGATTGGAACGAAGACCATAAAAGTAGGCTGTCGAAAATTTGATAGTTACCTCTTTTAGTTTCCACAAGCTTAGCTGAAAAGTCTTTCAAGCTATTTTGTAATAGAAAAAAGTTGAAATTTTGTATTTATATTTTTTTGGCTCTTGCGGATACGTCCTGTAATATCTGGTTTAGTAGTTTGATTAGTTCCATGTTTGTGGTATATATTCCCAATGGTTCTGGTGTGGCCACCGCTAGTATCATTTCTTCGCTGTCCCGGTTGAAGGCATATACGTTTCCAAGATTGTGCTTGAGCTGGACATGTGCAGGCATCGGTGGAACTTTTCCTTCGGCGTCCGTGATTATTGTTACTCTCTGCCGGGGTATCTGTCTCAGATCTTCTATAGGTATGTCGTCTAATGTGGGGATGATGAGGGTTATGGTGCTCTTTGTGTTTTTGATGAGGGTTTTTAGCAGGTTTAGTATTTGTTCTCTTCCCACCACTCTTTCAGTGTCTTCGAATGGTTGGGGTTCTATTTCTTCGGATAGTTTCATTATTCGGGTTATGAGTTTTAGGGTTTCCTGGGTGTTGGTTATGGTTTCACTGATGTGCCCGGGGATTTCCTCTGCGAAGGTGTTTAGGGCGAGGTTTGCGTCTCTCTCTTTTTCTTCTACGTTTATCTTGGTGGTTGTTATTGTTTTGTTGATGTCTTCTAGATGCTTTGAGGTTGCTTCTTCCACCTGTTGGTTTAATGTCTTTTCCATATTTGAGTACATGGAGTTTAGGCTCTCTTCGAGGGCTGCTTTGTTATCCTTTAGGCTTTCAAGCGTTTCATAGGTTTTGGATTTGAGTTCGGAGTGGCGTTTTTCGAATAAGAGACCCACCTCTCGGTCAAAGTCCAAAAGTTTGCTCTCTAGGTTTGTGAAGGGTTTGTCTGTGATTCCCACAAGGCTTTCCAATTTGACTTCCGCAGAGTCTCTGCTCTCTCTACTGTGCCGGTCTAGGGTGGATAATAGGTCGTATTTTATTTTCTCCACGTAATTTGGTAATTCCTGTCCAAGGGCTGAAATCATCTCTGACACTCCTTTTTGCAGCTTGTCTTGTTTTTCTTTTACCTCGTCTCTTTTTTTGACCAGAGTCTCCCCTAATTTTTCTTTTTGTTCCGTGAGTTGTTTTTTCAGAACCTCGAATTCTTGGTCAATGTTTGATTGCACATCTTTTTCTGTTGTTGCCTTTAATTTGATAGCCTTATCTATGTAGCTGTTCAAGCTTTCTTTTAAGCTGGTTAGAAAGTTTTCCAGTCTTTTGTTGGTTTCGTTAACGGATTGGTTTATTTCTGATTCCAAGTCTTCTTTAAGGGTAACCTTTTCCTCGGAGAACCGTTGCAGAATTTGACTTCCCAGAGTCGAGGTCAGAGTGGCTATCTGTCCCGCATAACCCTCCACCTCATCTACTGATTTCCAAGAAATTTTTTGGATTTCGTCTCTGGACGCTAGGAAGTTTTTAACCGCCTCCTTGGCCTGGATAATAATTTTCTGCTTGTCTGTGTTAGTGCTTTCCAGTGCTTGATTGAGGTTTTCGATACCTTCTTCAAGCGAGTTCTTGACCATTTCTGAAAGTGGATCCACCCTAATTATGTCCTGAATCTTATCAAAAAGGCTACCCAACTGCTCCTGTTCTTCTAAAGAAATCTTCATCGTGGTTTCATAGTTTTCAATCAGTGTCTTCTGTAAAGTCTCTGAGAGTGTCTCCAGTTTTTCACTGATTCCACTTTTAATCAACCCGAATACGGTTAAGCAGTTATCTCTGTTACTTGTCAAGTGGCCGATGTTGTCTTTTATAATCGTCTCCATTTCGCGGAGTTGCTTATCGATTTGTGTGTCAATCTCTGAGTGGAATTCGCTGAGGTTATTTTCATTTACTGTTTTGAAGTTTGTTATTTCAGGGGTTAATGTGTTTTCAAATGTGTTTTCTATGTTTTGGGCGACGGCTTCTCTTGTTTTAACATCTTCGTCCAGTAATGATTGAATGGTTTTTCCAGTTTTCTTTTCGAAGGATTCACCGACGTATGTTAAACTTCTATCGAGTTCGTCAAGAATATTGGTGGACACCATACTAAAGTTTTCATTAAGGCTATTCACAGAGGTTCTCAGTTCCTTTTTTAATTTCGTAGTTTCATTTTTGCTTGCAGTAACTCTGTTTAGAAGTTCTTCTGTTTCTTCCTTTCCCAGTGAAAATTTTTTCTTATCACCAGCCTTGTCTTCTATGAACTGCAGAATGTCAATCATCTTGCTTAGTGCAGTTGTAAAGGTTTCTTCAAAACTATTCACCTTGCTTTTTTGAACCGCAATGCTGTCGGTAAAATTAACAGAAAGATTGTTTTTGAGAGATCCGGACTCAGAGTCGAAGTTGGACACAAAATCCTCCAAATGCTTCTTCGCAAGTTGGGTTCTTTTTTCTAATGAGTCATTCAAGTTAGCTACGAGACTCTTGTTAGCTTCTCTTATTTTGTTTAGAAGTGGTTCTACGCTGTTTCTAGAAGTTTCCAAAGCGTTCTCTTTCCTGCTCTGTATCCTTTGCCTGAGAACTTTGCTATCTTTTTCTATTTCTTTTGATTTTGCTTTCAGTTCTTTTTCCGCTTTCTGAAGCTCTTCCTCCAAAGCGGTTTTCAACGGGTTTTCCTGCTCGTGCACAAACCTTTCTATATTCTCCAATCGCTCTTTGAGAACACCTGAGTCAGTCGTCTTTCTAGTGGTTAGATTTTCCTCTCGCTCTTCTGTTTTTTTCTCTAAATCCTCCCTTAGTTGCCCAAGACTTGTTTTTAATTCTTCTTGGGAACCTTCCAAGTTCGTCTTCACCTGCTGACTGGCCGTCCTTAGCTTTTCTTCCACATCTGTTCGGGCTTTATTAAAGGACTCCATTATGAGGTTACTCTGGCTATCGAATTCTTCCATCGCGTTTTTTAGGGTTTCAACAATTTCTGTTGTTCGATCCTTATAACTCTCCATTACACGCGAGATTTCTGATCGGGAGTGGGCGAGAAATTCTTTTACTTTCGTGTTTACCCCTTTTGATTCTTCGAGTATTGAATCTCTAAGCTTTGTGGTTTGAGTTTTGATGGTTTCCTCAATCTCTTTCATAGAATCGACTAGTTTTTTTCGATTAGTTTCAAGATTTTTTCTAAAGTCCATTAAAAGTGCTTCGTTCAAACTCTGAATCTTTGTAATATGTGTCTCGGTTAGAGGGCCCAATTCTTCCATGAATTCTGAGATTCCAGACACGACGGTTTCTGCGATTTTTATAGTGTTTTGATTAATGGTGGTTAGTGGTTGCAGGCTGATTTCTTTAACCTCTTTTATCGATTGGTCCAAAGTATAGTCGATGTCTGAGAATAGTGAGGTAACCTCGGAGGTTGTTCTTCCAGATACATCACTGGTTCTTGATTCTATTGTCTTAACAGTGTCGTTCACGGCGGACTCCAGTTTTTCTTGAAACTCGTTTATGGTGATTCGTGTCTGCTCTATGAAATTTTTTAATACGTTTTCTGAGGTGTCCTTAACTTGCTGTATGTCTGTTCGGTACGTTCTCACCGATTCATTAGCCGTCTCGACGAGGTTTCTTATGGTTTCTCGGGTGTCCTTCTCATGATGGTTAAGCATTTGTTGCAAGTATTCTTCGCTGCTCTGGGATTGTTGATTTACTTCGGCTTGTAAACCTTCTAGAGACTCTTTGGTTGAACCTAAAATCTGGTCTACTAGTTGGGAGCTACTCTCTTTTGTCTCCTCTAAATAGCGGGATAGGCTTTCATCTAATTGGTTTTTGAGAGAAGTCACGTTTTGATTCAGGTGTTCGATGGCACTGTTTGCACGTTCCATGATTTTGTTTTTCAAAGCTTCAAGCTTGGTTTTGAGCGTGTCGGCAACCATTCCAGTGAGGGCTATACGGGGTGTCAAAGCAATGTAGAAATCTATTTTGCCCGGTATTTTTTTGATCACACTCATTGATTGTAATTTTTCAAGTTCCTGTGAAACCTCGGGTATGGTTAACCCGGTGTAAACAGCCAATTCTGATGCTGTTTTTGCCCCCAGCCCCACACAGGTAGCGTATACTTTTGCCTGGTTGCCTGTTATTCCTATATCCTTTAGGGTTTCTTCCCACATTGACATTTTATCCTTTCCCCACCTTAGAGATTTCTTTTTCGGCAGCCTCTAATTGTTTGGAAGCTTCTCCCAAAGATTTCAACAAGTTGGTTACGTTTTTGGATACGCTTCCGCCGCTCTTTTTTATTTCACCTTCAAACGCAGAGAAGGTGTTGATAAGCGTTCTAATTGTTTCTTGCATCTCTGACATTCCTTCCCTAAAATCTTTCAAAGCCTTTTCATCCAGTTTAGATAGTTCAGTGCTGGTTTTTTCACCCTGTTCTGAAAATTGGGCGGAAATACTTATGTTTGCACTCTCTAGGTTCTCCTTTATCTTCACATTCACGGAGGTGAGACTCTGCTTCGAGTTCTCAGCCATACTCTGCACAAATTCTGTCATAGATGAAATTTCAAGATTAGCGGTTTCACCTATACTCGTTTTACCCTTATCCAAGTCTTCTTTTAGATTCTTTATTCTATCTGAAATGGTGTTCTTTAGGGACCCCTTCAATTTCTCTACAGATTCCGCGGTTACTGATTGGTTATCGTTTATACCTTTGGTAATTTTTTCTTGGAATTCTCTTAGCAATGCTTCAACACCAGTTCGTAGATTCTGATCCAGTTCACTTAGTTTTTGTTCAAAAGCGTTTTGTGCTTCTACTGTTTTTGACTTGTTTCCATCAAGAATTTGGGTCAGATTTTCTTTCGATTTTCCGAACTCTTCAATTAGTTTAACCATGGATTCGTCTATGCCGCCTGTTAGACTTGATGATGCGCTCTCTCCAATCTCATTCATCAAGTCAGCGGAGGTTTTCATAGTTTCAGAAGTTTTGCTTTTGAAATCTTCATTTTTAGCAGTGAGTAACTTCTGATTGGATTCTATTATACTCGAAACATCAACTGTTATATTGTCTTTTATGGTCTTGTTCTTTTCGACATACTGCTCTAAAGACTCTGAGAATTTTTCCATGAAGTTTTTGATCGACTTGTCAAAATCTTGTTTTGTTTCCGATAATCCTGAATCAAAATCTGACTTTAAGACTGAAGCGTCCTCGTGAAAAGTTTTTATAGAACCGGTTACCAGTTCTGTGAACTGTTGCTCATAGTTTTGAAGAACCGATTGAATCTCCTTCAGCTGTGAAACAAACATATCATTGATATTAGTGTTTATTGAGACTACCAAATTTGAAATCTGTTCCAGAGCAGTTGAGAGGTCTCCGCTTATTTGATCCTGCAGAGTTTTCATGCTTCCCTCTAACCTTTCCAGCTGGCTGACTAGCTGAGAAGAGAAACCGGAAAGCAATTCTCCTACACTTTTTGAAAAATCCTCCTCCTTTAAACTAACCACTTCAGCAAGCTTTTCTCTTGTTCGGTTGCCGATTTCTTCTATCTCTCCGATTTTAGTCTCAGCTATGGTGTTCACTACTGTCTTTAGTTCTTCCTTCACAGTTTCTACGTGAGACACACCTTCCTCAAGTTTCTCTACTACTTTACTCTTAATAGCACCATGAGACTCAACCATATTATTCCTGTACTCATCGGATAGCCTTTCCAGAGTTTTCAGCGTTTCTGACTCTAAAGTTTCTAACCTATTTTTCATCTGGCGAGCTATGGATTCCGATATTCTTCTCGCATCCGAAAAAAGAATTAAAAGACCATCCTGATAACTATCCAAAATTCCCGATGTCTGAGCACCAAAATCTGTGATTTGGGACTCAAAAGTACCATAGTTTTCTTTCAGCAGATTGCTCTCCGCTTCTTCAAGGCTCTGGATGCTAGAAAGAACTTGGTTTTTAAGATTCTCAGAAACTGTCGATAATTGTTCCTCCTGAGTCTTTCTGTTTTCTTCAGCCTTGGATAGGAATTCTTGTGCGCTTTCATCGATCTCTGAAATCAAAGAGTTTACTCCCGTCTCTAAACTTGATTGAGCACCAGTTATGCCCTGAATAACACTGCTCCTCGAGCCATCAATCTTTTCGTTAATTCCAGTATCAATTTGTCTTAGCCTTGATACTAGCTCCTCAGTCGTGGTGTCTATTCCTTTGTTTATAGATTCAATTTGGGTGTTAATCTCTTCCTTCAGATTGGTTTCTGTCTCTTGCATCCATTTAATGATTTTGTTTTGAGCATCTTTTATTGATGCTGCAAAACTCTTTTTCAGACCATCCTCACTCGTTTGAAACTGTTTTGAAACTGATTTCAATTTTTCTGAAGAAGTTCCAATCTGCTCCGTTATAGCTGAAAGGGATTGACCTAGTTTTGTTTCAATTTCTTTTATAGCGTTTTGCGTTTCTTCTAAAGATTCCTTTTTATCCGCTATTTTTTGCTGAATTTTTTCCATAAGCATCTATTCCTCCTTAACCACCGCTTTTTGCTTTAAATCCTCAAATTCCTTTTTGAAAATTGGCTGTTCACTAAAAGCCTTTTTAGCCTTCTCGTACAGTCTATTTATTCTATCCTTATCCCCCGCTCTTAGATAATGTTCAAATGCTTTCCGGTAAAAAACTCTGGTCATCATTTTGAGCCCCCTCTCCTCATAGTCATCTCCAGTTTCCTCGTAAATCAAAGCCGCACCCCTAGCTATTGAGCGCGCCTTCCACTCGACCCCCGAAGCGTCAAAGAGGTCAGAAGCATGTGAGAACAGGGATCTTGCATAAAAACCTTTATCTTCCCTCTCAAAGAGTTTGGCGGCATTTTCCAGAATCATTCCCGCACGTTCAGTGTCACCCGTTTTCTCATAGATACTGGTAGTTAAGCGGAACAGTTGAAAGGATTCAAAGTGAAGCTTTTTTTCCAAAGCAGAATTTGCATAAGCCTCAGCATTCGTAGCTAACTCTACCGCTAAGGCGGGTTCATCCTGTGAAATCAACATGTTAGCAGAATCCCTCAACCATTCAAAATAAATTGGGTCAAGCTTCGCTTTGGCATCTATCGCTCTTCCAATTACTTTGAGCAGTGTTCTTGCTCGACCATAAACCTGATCCACGTTAATAAGCAGCCTTAACATTTCGTATATCGCATCGGATTTTAGCCACGCAGAGGAGTCGTCAACCTCTATTATTCCCTCCGCGATAAGCGAGTTTAGGGCTTCTTTACTCGATTTTCCTTCGACTTCTGACCCAAGTTCCTCCAGGGAGACCAAGTTAAACTTTTGTGAAACGATATTATCTATCAGAGTTTCCTTTTCCACAGGGACTTCAATTAAGGCACTCAGGACATTTTCCTGAATCCTACCGTTCACCCTTCGGAAGAGTTCTACGCTTGGCTGAAGCTCACCCTTGCTTGTTTCCCTGAGTAATCCACAGAAGAAAAGAGCCAATTTGAAGGGAATACCTCCTGAGGCTTTGGCCAACTCCTCTTTTAGGGCATCATCAATCTTTACTCCGGTAACTGACTGGTATTTCTGAAGTAATAAGCGAATATCCTGAGTGGGGAAGACATCCAAATCCACAACCTTAAACAATGCTGGTTTATCACCCACCAATGGGTCGAGAAATCTTTTATCTATGGAGAGCACAAAAAACAGGTTAAATCCCCTTTCACTCAGTTTGGAGGCAATCTCTCTCAGTAACATGTAGGCGGTTTCGTAGCCCAGCCAGGCGAAGCGTTCAAAATCATCGCAGAAAAAGCCCAAAACTTTTTTGAGTTTTTCTTGAACCTTGTCCATATCTTCAAAAAACTGGTTCAAAAAGTATTCCAGTTCATTGCCCCCTAGTTCCTTAGAGATTGGCGGGACGGGCACAAACTTTTTTTCGCCCATAAATTTTTTTCGTGCATCCGGCGCATAGCTATCAATCGTTCTTTTTATATCATCGAAAAACATTCTCGCCCCAGATGCGGAGACCTTTCTAACTAGCACCTCGACGCCTTCCATCTCCGCTATCTGAATAAACCTTTTCATCAAGGAAGACTTTCCAATACCCGGAATACCGGTAATAACAAAAACATTCTTATCTCCAGAACCAGTTTTTGCCCGGGAGAGGAAATCCTGAAACTCAGTAATTTCCTGAGACCGACCAGTAAAAAGCTCTCTATCCACCGGCTCAATCTCCCGTATCGCTTACGGGTTGAAACATCGCAAGTGTTGTCGCAGCTTG
>DXJA01000265.1 GCA_019056875.1 Candidatus Jordarchaeum madagascarense | reverse complement strand
GAACATTCGTCTACACACTGGTAGCTACTTTTATCCTGATAGGTGTTGTATCGTATTTTACTCTAGGCTATTCAGAAATATCTGATACTCTTTGGATTCGAGTTTATAGTCCCTTAATCAATTTTCTTATGGATTGGCAGTTGGTTTATCAAATTCTCTTTCTTATCGGGATTATCTTTGTGGTAATTAGCGACGGGTTGATTATTCCCTTGGCGTTCTATCATTACTTTAAAACTCGGAAACTCTCGGAGAAAATCAAGTTCTGGGCTCCTATAACAATTCTTATTCCCGCGTATAACGAGGAGGTTAATTTAGCCCGTACCATCGAGTCTGTTTACAATGCCAAGTACCAGGGTGATAAGGAAATTATTGTTATCAACGATGGTAGCACGGATAAAACACAGGAGATTGCAGAGAGATACGTGGAAAGAGGGATGGTAGAATTAATTAATCGAAAGAATGGAGGAAAAACTGCAGCCATTAACACGGTTTGGCTTCGGCCCGCGGTGAAATTATAGTGGTTATTGATGGGGATGGCATAATTAAAGAGAATGCACTGGAAGAAGTGATAAAAAAGTTTCAGCGTCCAGAAGTGGGAGCAGTGGCCGGGAATATCAAAGTTGGAAATAGACACAATATCATCACAAAGATTCAACACTTGGAGTACTTACGGGACATCAACATTCCACGAAGAGCCTTTAACGTGTTAAAAACCGTTATGGTAGTTCCCGGACCCTTAGGAGCGTTTCGCCGTGATGTACTATATTCTATTGGGACTTATGACCGGGACACCAAGACGGAAGATTTTGACTTAACAGTGAAGCTACTAAAATCTCGAAGACCGGAAATAGATGTTTCGCAAACGGCAATAGCTTGGACCGAATCACCCACAACCTGGGGAGGACTTTTCAAGCAGAGGATGCGATGGTATGGGGGAATGCTTGAGACTCTGAGAAAGCATAGGGATGCAACAATTTTTAGTTTCGCGAAATATGGAAATTTGGGGCGATTCGGTGGGTGGTTTACCTTTATTTCGTTGACTCTCATTCCTCTTTTAGAATTATTCATTTTTGGGGCGTTGCTTGCATATTTAGCTATGCTAGTTATTGGCTTACCTGTTTCGCTTCCCACATTATTAATTTCGTTCTTCTCATTCATTGGAATTGAAATGGGTCTGACCTTTATTGCCCTGGCAATGGAGAGAGAGAATTTGCTCCACGGCCTGTGGGCACCTGTTTTCATATTTCCCTATCGCCAGTTCCTGAACGTGATAAAGTTACTGGCTTTTCTCAGGGTACATGTGCTTAAAAAGCCCATAAAATGGGACAAGGTTGAAAGAAAAGGATTATCTCCTAAAAACTTGTTGGAGGCTAAAAAATAATGACCAATACAATTGAGCAATCGGAAGAAACCCAAAAAGAAACTGAATTAGATGATGTTTTGGCTAAATTAGATGCAAGTGTAATTGACGGTGTAGGCGAAAAATTTGCTTCAAAACTAAAAAAGGCTGATGTTTACACAGTGGAAGACTTGATGAATTGTAACCCCTTCGCGGTTTATTCACGAATAAAAATTCCTATTCATAAAATCATGGAGTACAAGAATAAAGCGTTACTGGTGCTAAAATTAAGATTCGATCAGGAAATAGTTAATTCCCTCTTACAAAAAGAATATTCCATTCAAAAGGCAATGGAAGAAAAACCAGAGGTTTTACAGAAAATTACGGGACAATCCATGGATCGTATCGTAAATTTCTTAGATAAGTTATCACAATTATCGATTTACATAGACACGGAGGTCTGTCGGAACAAACCGATAAATATTCTTCGCAAGGCTCTAATTATGCCGGAAGAAACAATACTAGCGTTACCGGAAGAAGAGGAACGCGAAAGGTTTCGCAAGTATTTTCTGAACACCGAAATCGCCTTACTGCTCGAACGAATGTTGGAGGGTTACATTAACGAGTTAACTCCCCGCTGGGCAATTACCACAAAACTGGGTTACGGATATCCCGAAGCAGAGGAAATTGTCAACCCCAATAATGAGGTAACCTACCAAATTTTGCAAGAACTCAACGAGGTTGGCATACTTAAGCGACACTTCTACGACAAAATTTCCCGATGCCCCAATTGCACCTACATTAATTTATCACTGAGATTCTCTTGTGTGCGCTGTGGAAGTAGAAATCTCATCCGAGACCAGATTATTGAGCATTATGACTGTGCCCATGTGGACTTATCAAGAAGATTTGAAACACCGGATGGGCGTTTGGTCTGTCCCAAATGCTACAAAGAGTTAAAGCAGTTGGGATTAGACTATTCGAAACCAGGCATCCTTTATGAGTGCCGAGATTGTGGAGATGTCACGGGAAGCCCCTACCAAAAACTGGTATGCTTGAACTGCAGTTCACTCATAAAAAAAGAAGAAGGAATACTCGATGATGTGTGGTACTTCTCACTTAACGAGGATAAGAAATACATACTAATTGAGCTATTGAACCCCAAGAAAACACTCTTGAGCCTCATATATGAAAAAGATTTCAATGTGGAAGTCGATAATCTGGTAGAAGGAAAACTTCGAGGAAAATCAGGGGTACTTCACTTCTTCGACATATACGCTGAGAGAGACTCCGACCGATTACTAATCGAGTTCGCCACCGACGAGAATCTAGTAGAAATAAACGAGGTCTATAACCTACTCTCCAAAGCCCAAGACGTGGAAGCCAACATAGTGGTTCTCTTCGCATTTCCCAAAGCAAGCACTGAAGCTAAAAAATTCGCAGAACATCACAACATATCCCTCTTAGAAGAAGATAACCTGGCAAGAATCATCCCCGTTTTCCAAAAACAATTCAACAAAATATTAGCAGTCAAATTAAAACCACCAAAAGCCTAAAGACATTAAAAATGACCAGAAAAAAGAAACATTATTTTTTTCACCTTTTTATTTTTAGGTGAGTTGGATGCTAGTGGGAAATATGCAGGCTCTCGGCGATTTGCCATATGTTTCTCCAAGCTCTTGAACCATTTTGTGGAAATCATTATGAATAATCGTTCTCTTCGGATAATAATGGAAAATGTCCGCCTTACTGAGATTTGGTGAAAATATACCGAAGGAATTTTCTGACAGAGCTTGGAACAAGAGATGTTCGCCCCAATTTTGATATAGTCGGCCCCCGGTTTCTCCGATTAAAGAATGGTATCCTCTTCCTTCTGTGGCCGCTGTCAGGAAAATAATAGCTGCATCTCGTTTGAACAATTTTTGAGCACTAAAAAACAAGGGGAATGCCTTTACTGTTTGGGAGAGTTCAGTGTCTTCAGGATACAGATTAAAAAACCCCAAATCCAATTGCTCATCGGGGGGAAATTTCGGTAATTCTGTGCCATAGACCTTTTTAGCTAGCTCCACAGCTTTCCTATGTGCTTCAATATAATGTCCTGCAAAAATTCCTGCGATTCCTCTTTTCATTGTAGAAACAACATTTATACTAAAATCAAGTCCCACTCTGCCACAAACCTCTTCAATTTCTTTTCTTAGCTCCGTGATGAAACCTAAACCCACCCCTATTCCTTTGACTGCTGCTTGATGATTTGCCTCAAGCGTCTGAATGCCGCAAACTCCGGGCAGTATAATTTTCGCGCCGCCCCCAAATCCTGCAAGCGCGTGCGGAATAACGGTTCCTACTGCAATCTTCACATCTGCATCATGGTAGGTTTTATTTAAATAAATTGGCGTTCCCCTACTTGAATTTCCCAAAAACACTAAATTCTCGTATGGGTGATGATTCTCAATATTAATGCTCTCCACCACTTTCGCTCCCACCTTTTTTATGAAATCATCCCTAGTCATGGGCCGGTGTGCGCCTAGAGCTGCTATTAGGGTGATATTCTCATTGGATATACCGGCCTCGTTTAATTCCTTCAAAACCAATTCACAAATAGGTTCTGCCCTTGTGGGCCGGGAAATGTCCTCTACCACTATCACCGCGTTTTTCTTTCCTCGAGCAATCTCTTGTATGGGAGGCGTGCCAATCGGGCTTTTGAGAGCAGTTTCTAATTCTCCCAAATTATTAATCTCTTCCGCATCGCGCATACTAAATAATTGAACGCTCCAAGAGTCCGGAAATTCCAGAACATACTCCTCCTTTCCGTACCACGCACTCCACGGGATCGTAAAAGATTTCACCAATTCATCTCACACCCTTTATGGCTAACTCTTTTGAGAAACAGTATTTTTTAGGATTTGAATATTTTTCCATTATTGCCTTTTACCTTCTAAGAACCCTATCATCCTAATATTACTAAAGAATTTTTTTAAGCCGGGGAGCAATTAATTAAGGGGCTCCAGCAATTTTTAATATAACCATAAGTATAATTTAATTTAAATTATGGAGGAATCGGCAAATGGTCGATTATGAAACAGCTACCTATGTTACAGGTATTCTAGGAGGTATTCTAACAATTGCTGATGCCCTCACTGGCGTTTGGATACCGGCTTACATAACTTCTTTTATGTCATTGATTCCCTTCGCTGGCATCTTTAGTGGATTCATTTTTAGTTCTACTTCTATTATTGCAGCTATAATTCCTATTGTGTTAGGGGGTATTTCGTTTCTAGGGTGTAGGTCGATAAGTAGAAAGAATTATAGAGGAGCTACTGCAATCTTTCTCATAATCGGGGTTACGCTCCTCATTCTATCAGTCTTATCCTTCTTGATACCTGTTGCGGGAAGCCTCTTCGGAGGAGTAACACTGGTAATCGCGGGAATTATGGCGTATAGGCTCTAACAAAAATGGGGAAAAGCTATTCATTCAATTTTTAGGGATTCTTTCGTAGGAATTCCTGAATGATTTTTACTATTTTTTCTGAAGCGTCCTCTTGAAGGAAATGGCTCGCTTCCGGTAACTCGTGTACTTCGGTTCCGGGATAAATTCCAAGCCACCGGTCCAAAACGCTTCTCGGAAAAACAGGATCCTGCAGACCCCAAATAATCACCTTGGGCTTATCACGTAATAGGTCTAGTTTATCGAGAATGCTATACATTATACCGGCACTGGGATGATTCCTTCCCACTGGAATATCACGGGGGAAAGCCTTCGCACCGATAGTTGATTCTTTATTGGGAAACGGGGCCGTATAAGCCCAAATCATGGTGTCGGTGACCTCGGTGTCTTTACCAACACCTCCCCTCGTAAGCAAAATGGGTAGTGTTTCTCGAAGATTTTCAAAAAAGCCGTCATAGGTGCCCTGCTCTTCCATATTGCTAACCCAGGTACTGGAACCCTCCGGAAAAACTCCCACCGAGGTATTCATTATCACCAATCTTTTAACTCTCTCAGGATAATTGACTGCGAAGCCAAACATGATCGGGCCCCCCCAATTCTGTCCTACTAAAGTTATATTCTTAAGGTCTAGCTCTAGGAGAAGCTTGGTGAGATTATCTATGTGCTGAGCCAACAGGTAAGGCTTGTCCTGTGGCACATCGCTTTTTCCGAACCCCATGTGGTCTGGAACAATTACCCGATTAGTTTTTGACAGCGGAGGAATAAATTTACGATATAGATAGCTCCAAGTGGGCTCTCCGTGTAAGCAGACGATGGGCTCTCCTTTCCCTTCATCAACATAGTGCATTCGAAAACCATTAATCATTTTGAAATGTGGTTTAAAAGGAAATGTTCCATTAAATGTCTCTTTCGATACATCTTCCCTCAAAATTTTCCACCTCAAAATAGATTCATCTTATTAATTATCCATAAAATCTTTTTAATAGTCTGCAAATTACCAAGACTATCCACAATTTTATATCTTTAACCGATTTTCCTTTCAATAGTTTCAAGTCCCAAACTCCATTTTCCTGCTGCTTGTTGATTAGCCATTCAAGCGCCTTATTAATCTGTGGTTCTTCTCTCGTAAACCCTAGCAATGAAAGGGAACCCAGTGCTGATAATAAATCGGTAAACCAGAAGGGAAACGTGAATTTGGTCCAATAACTGGGATCCCCACGTTGCGGATAATTATCCGATTTAAAAATACGGGACATTAAAAGCTTTCCCGCGGCTTTGGCATCTTTTGACTTCCGATATTTTTCATGAGCTGCAAACGCTCGCAAAACTACACCCGTTACCATATAGGAGAAAGGTTTTGATAGGTCCGGTTTTATAGTTTCACTATACAGAGCTTTTCGGTCAAATTTGGCACCTACTGTACGGAGAGGTATGTCCCAACCACCGTCATTTTGGCGAATAGAAAGGAGCCACCTGAATCCTTTTTCTATTCGGGAATCATTATCGTAGCCGGCTTTGATTAAAAGTTCCATAATCCCAGCGCTGTAATTGGGAGTGTATTGAGTGCCATAAATCCCCCTAAAGTCGCCTTCCCCGGTTTGAAAACTAAACATGAACTCGGCAGCACTGTTTATTGCAGGATGCTCTCGGGTGAAACCATACAACTCTATAAGATAACCCAGGTTTCGATAGGTTTCAAGCTGATTATAATTTTCTATCGAGCGAATATCTAATTTAGGACTAGGATATCTCCAAGCACCATTGTCTAATTGTTTACCAAGTATTTTGGTTGCCTCGGGAAGATTCCACAAATTCCTAATCGAGGCATCACTTTCGGATAATAGATCACGTCTAGCAAAAAATAATATGGCTTTGTTTTCTGTGCTAGCGAGGCTGGGTAATGGATTATATTTTAACTTTTTCAACCAATCGTCCATTTATATCCCCGCTTGTTTAAAATCTCATATTATCGGTTTATTTTCACCAGATTAATTTACTTTTCTTATGGAAATTCTCTGTGTGCCGTATTTGATCCGGGTTTTAGTTAGATGTTATGTGCATTAGTGAATTTTTTTATGTATTGTTAACGATTTTTTAATGAAATTTGTTTTTTATTTTTAAATTT
>DXJA01000264.1 GCA_019056875.1 Candidatus Jordarchaeum madagascarense | reverse complement strand
CTTTCTTATACTTGATCAACAATCTTTAAATTTGATTTTTTTTCTTTTTCTTTTTTCTCATTTTTCACTGGATTTTTTCCACCCAGAATTTCTCGTTGGGATCTACTCTGGCTGCTTCCGCCATTGCTAGTTCGAAGATTTTTTGAGCTCTCTCAATGTTTCTGCGTGGTGGTTTTTCACCCATTGCCATTTGTACCAGTTCTATTACGTGGAAAATGGGAATTTTTCCTTGAGCCAAAATTTTGGCTATTGAGAGTACCCATTGGCACCCCCCGCAGTATAATGCCAGAGCGTCAGCACCGGTGTCCTCGGCTTCCTTATATCTTCTCATGGCTGCATTCAGTATGTCGTCCACACGGTGGCTCCCGGCAAAGGCTGCCATTCCACAGCAGAGAGATTTGTCTCTATTGTGCTCCATTTCATTAACTTTAACTCCGAGGGAGTCAAGTATTTTCCTTGAAAGGTCATAATACTTGCTTCCAAACGGCTTGGACTGACAATTATCGTGAATCGTTACCGTCATGCCCAATTTATGTTTTATTTTCAGCTTCCCCTCTTCGATTTTTTCCCACAGCCAGTCCAGCACAGGAACGATTTCGAAATCAAACTTTGCTCCGAATCTGGGATACACGTTCTTAAACATGTTGCAGCCCGCTAGGCAGGGGATAATCATCCTCTTTACTCCCAGATTTTGGAACTGCTTTTCTAGCTTTTTCGCGATCTGCTCGGAGGTCTCCAGCGCTCCTATTCGGTACCACGGTTCCCCGCAACACAGTTCCTGCGACCCCACGAAGGCCAGGTTTTCAAAGAGCTTGGAAAAACTGAGATAGGACAGAAAAATCATGTTGCAGCCCGGATAAAATATCTCCTCGCGTTTCTCAAGTTTAGCCCAAGAATCAACGGCTTTCGTTTCATCCTCGGGAAGGTTCTCCAGCAGCACCGAGCCGAAGTTTGGAAACTGGTAAGGTAGGAAAAATTTCGCCACCAAAGGCAAACCCTTCTCCTTGTAACGCTCATACCATCGGTATAGTATAAGCTCATAGGGATGGCTATCGTTGGGGCAAAAATTGTTACAAGTCATGCAACTGGTACACTTGGTTAAAACCCCGGTTTCCTCTCCGTCAATCAACTTTTTGAACTCTGTTTTTGCTTGGTCTATGGGTAACTCCATTATGGGGCACTGATTTAGACATAGGCCGCACAGATCGCAGGAATCCCTATCAAAAAAGTTGTATGAAGCCAACCAAACACCTCACAAGTTTTCATGCATTCTCTATTTTGTATATATTAAAGTTGGATTCCTTTAATTGTGTTTTTCCACAGTTATCGGAGCTTTGGAAGGTCTTTGAAACATTGAAGAGGGAACGGTTTTCTCATAAAATGGAGAGAAATCTTAATTTGGTTTGAAACCAGTAAAATTTAGGAAACTATGAATTGTTTTAGGGTGAAGTTATGTTAGAATCCGATTTACAAATAAACAAAAACTGTTACCAAATAGATATCCAGCAATGGGGAGTACCAAGGGTAGGAACATGCTATGTGGTCAAGAGCGAAAAAATATTTCTCATAGACGCCGGCACCAGCCAAACCACAGAAAAGGTTCTAAAAACTCTTGAAGAGTTCAAAATCGACCCCAGCTCAATAAACGCCATGATTATAACTCATGAACACTATGACCACGGAGCGGGAGCCGCCGAGCTCCTAAAGAAGATGCCCACCACGATAGTTTTAGCCTCCGAGAAAACAGCTGAAATCTTAAAAGACCCCAGCGAGTTCTTAGAAACCTCGAAAAAACATTATGGTGAAGCAGCAGGCCTCGTTAGCCCCTTTCCCCCGGTAAAAAATGTAGAGATAATCGAAGAGGGAGACAGAATAGATCTCGGAGAAGGGGTAACCCTGGAAGTGGTGACGCTGCCGGGACACACTCCGGGAAGCATAGGATTATTCGAATCGAAAACAAAGACCTTTTTCGCCGGCGATGCAGTGTGCAACTACAATGCACAGTACGAATTTTACATGCCTCCATCTTTCCCCGAACTTTTCGACTATGAAACATACCTCAAATCCCTGGACAAAATGCTCAGCTACGACCTCGTGTACCTTTGCATGGGGCACTTCGGCACCCAAGAACAACCAAAAGCGAAACAGGTTTTAAAAAAGGCCGCAGAAACAGCCAAAGATTGGAAGAAAATAATAGTAGACATATACGGAAAAACCAAAAGCGAAGAAAAAGTATACAACGCATTATTGGAGAAGTACGGGGACAACGAGTACGTTAAAAACTTTCCAGAATTAATCCGAAAAACCGTACTAAGCCAACTCATAAGAGGATACGTGATCTCCCTAAAACTCTAACACAAATACCTCCAAAACCAGTAAAATATTCCTCCCCCTTTTTTTAATTCAAATGTTTTTGGAAAACAGTAAAATAAAAAAACTAAATGGGCTTAAAACGGAGCCTTTCTGCTATCAGTATGTTTAGTCATAAATTTTACTATCAGAGGTATTTTTTGTTTCAATAAAATGTTACAGATTAAAGATGACGCAAGATTTAAATTTAAATAGACTTCAATGTGTGCAACTAGAAAATGAGTAAAAAATGTTAAAAAAATAGTGAGGATTAATTCTAGGAACTGAAATTTTTAGAGGCGAAATGGAAATGGTTGGAATAAAGGCGTGTGGAGCCTACATTCCCCTCTATAGTTTAGGTCGAGACCTCATTGCTAAAGCCTGGGATTTTCCCTCAGTACCCGGATCCAAAGCCCTCGCAAACAACGATGAAGACGCTATAACAATGGCGGTTGAAGCCGGCTGGGACTGCTTGCACAAAATAGAACCCCAAACAGTGGACGGCATCTACTTCGCCACCACAACTTCGCCCTACGCGGAGAAACAGGGCTCAGCCATCATAGCAGCCGCACTGGACATGAGAAAAGATATCCAAACCATAGACTTCACAGACTCCCTAAGAGCCGGAACCACAGCCCTAATAGCCGCCTACAACGCTATTCAAAGCGGAGCCGCCAAAAGCATACTCGTCATAGCCTCCGACTGTCGAATAGCAGAACCGGAAAGCATGTTTGAGTTCCAGACCGGAGACGGAGCAGCAGCCATACTGCTCGCAAAAGACGGCGAGGGAGCCACCATAGACGGATTCCACACAGTCTCAGATGAGTTCACCGGACCTTGGAGAAGAGAAAAAGACACCTACATAAGAGAATTCGAAGTCAAACACGATGCCATATACGGCTTCGCAAACCAGGTGGGCACAGCCCTAATGGGATTAGCACAAAAATACAAGCTAAACCCCCAGGACGTAGCAAAGCTCATAATGTACGCCCCAGACCCCCGAGCACCAGCACAAATAGCCCAAAGAATCGGAGTTGATGCAAAAAAAGTCCAAGACACCATGTTCTTCTCTGTAGGAAACACCGGAACCCCATTAGCCCTCATGATGCTGGTAGCAGCACTGGAACAAGCTCAACCGAACCAGAAAATGGTGGTAGTCGGTGTAGGAGACGGTGCCGATGCCTTAATACTAACCACCACAGATAATGTCGCACAAATAAAAGGCAAAAGAGGATTAACCGGCCACATATTCTCAATGAAACCCATCCAAAACTACAACGAATACATAAGAAACAAGCAACTCCTGGAGAGAGAAAGATTCTCCAGAAGAACCAGCACTGTAATCTACTACCGAGACAAAAAGCAAATCCTAAACCTCCACGGAATGAAATGCAAAAACTGCGGAACCATACAATACCCCATCCAAAGAGTCTGCACCGAGTGCGCAACAAAAGACAACTGGGAAGAAATAAGACTACCCAAAACCGGAAAAATATACACATACACCCTAGACCACCTCGTAGGCGGCGAATACCTAGTAACACCAGTACCCCGAATAGTAATAAACCTTGACGGCGGAGGAAAAATCTTTCTCGAAATGACCGACTGCGCCCCCAGCGAAGTAAAAATCGACATGCCCGTTGAACTGACATTCAGATGGCTACACGAATCCGCATACTTCAAACACTACTACTGGAAATGCCGACCAATAAGAGGAGGAACATCATAAAAAAAATAAGGATTGAGAAAAAGGTGAATAAGAATGGTAGGAAGCATAAAAGATAAAGTCGCCATAATGGGAGTCGGATACACCAAATTCGGAGAACTATGGGAAAAAAGCCAAGAAGACCTCCTAGTAGAAGCCAGCTACGAAGCCTTCGACGACGCCGACATAGAACCCAAAGACGTAGGCGCAATATGGGTGGGAGTCTTCTACTACTTCACCGGCCTATCAGGCTGTACCGCAGTAGAACCCTTAAAACTATTCGGCAAACCCGCAACCCGAGTCGAAAACTTCTGCGCAGCAGGAATGGACGCCTTCCGAAACGCCTGCTTCGCAGTAGCCAGCGGAGTCTACGACATTGCACTCGCCTGTGGCGTCGAGAAATTAATGGACTCTGGATCCCGCGGACTACCCGGACTAAAAGATTTCGGTCATCCAGTTTATGGGACGGCAAGCGCCCCTGCAATGTTTGCGCTCGCAGCTACAAGAGCATTCCACAAATACGAATGGACCAAAGAAGACTTGGCCAGAGTTGCGGTTAAGAATCATTATAATGGTGTCGCTCATCCCAAGGCTCACTTCAGGAAAGAAATAAAAATCGAAGACGCAATGAATGCTCCAATGATAGCACACCCCCTAGGCAGATATGATTGCTGTGCCGTATCTGATGGGGCGGCTGCACTGATTGTAACGCGTCCCGAGATTGCTAAGCAGTATAAGCATAAGGATGACTTTGTGCTGGTTAAGGGTAATGGGTTGGCTGTGGAAACTGTGATGCCCTTCTACAAACCCAGCTTTGACTATCTGGGCTTCCCCGCAACACAAAAGGCGGCGCAAGAAGCCTACCAACAAGCTGGCGTGAAAGACCCCAGGAAAGAAATCAGCTTTGCAGAGGTGCACGACTGTTTCACCATCACCGAAATCTTAAATTACGAGGATCTGGGATTCTGTAAGAAGGGTGAAGGAGCAGACTTCATCCGAGAAGGAGTCGCAACAATAGACGGAGACCTACCCGTAAATCCCAGCGGTGGACTCAAGTGTTTCGGCCATCCGATCGGCGCTTCTGGTTGCCGTATGCTGGTTGAGGTTACCAAGCAGTTGCAGGGTAGGGCGGATGGTAGACAGGTGAAGGATCCCGTTTTGGGTCTGGCTCACAACTTGGGTGGTCCGGCTTCGGTTGCCTCTGTTACCGTTCTGGGGAGAACATAGGCAATTTGAGTTGGAGGGTTCTGTGGCTCAAGCGTAAAGAGTTACCTTATCATCCTTCTTTTTTATTTGATTGTCTTTTTGCTGCTTTTTTCTTTTGCTTTTTTTGCTAAATCTTTTTTTAGATAGAGGTAAGTGGGAGGGAAGCCAAGTTTAAATATGATGTCGAGTATAAAAATTGTGGAAGTTAATTTGTTTGCTCCATTGATTCGCACCGTTTGCTCTTTGGGTTGTTTGGGTTCGGTGCGGTGTGTTGTGTTGGTGTGTGAGGTGTTTTAGAAATGGGGTTTCGAGACTCGGAGGAAGACTCTTGGAAATCGTTTGAGGAGGAAATGGTGGAGCTGGAGCATAGACTGGGAAAAATGCAGGATAATAGTGATGTTGAGGGCTTGATAAACGTTTTGAAACATGATATCGATTGGAATGCTCGGATAAGAGCTGCGGAAATTCTTGCGGACATGAAGGATAAGAGGGCGGTGGAACCCCTCACTCAGACTCTGAGTGATGAAATACCGGGGGTCCAAGACGTAGCCGGGGCTTCACTTGTTAGGATAATGGGGTTAGGAGCGCTTGAACCTCTGCTCGAAGCTCTCAGAGATGAAAACTGGGTTGTTCGAACGAGTGCAGCACTGTCTCTTTCATACATGGCCTCTAAGGGAAAGGCTGAGAAGCCTCTTAAAGACATAGCACCAGCTCATATACCTATGATCGAGGGGTATGCGGACCAGATGGGTGGGGCTGTGGAGCCGCTCATTCAAGCCCTAAAGGATGAATACTGGCAGGTTCGAGAGTCAGCGGCGATAGCTCTGGGATTCATAGGGGATGAGCGTGCAGTGGAACCTTTAACCCAGCTTCTGGAAGACGAGGTTGACTCAGTTGGATGGGAAGCGGAAGAAGCTTTGGCTATGATAACGGGTAAAAAACGTTCTAAGTGAGACAGATGTGTATTGTAATGAGGAATGACTTAATTTGAATGAATTCGGAAATCTTCCTTTGTGCATTGCCTTTTTCTGAGGTTTTCTTTGAATTTTTTTAGCTGGGTTATGGGTTTGCTATAAGTGGTTTTTAATATAGTTGGCTGATTAGTGTTTCCGCGGTGCCTGGTATGTAGGTTAGTGGTATGCTGACGATTAATGGTTCTGGTATCATGTCTACTAATCTCGTCTATATAAATAAATGAAAAGCCTATCTCCAAATAAAATTAAAAATAGTAATAGGGGCAAAGCAGCTAATCCAAGAATAAAAGTATCTATATAAGTTAAATGAAGTATTTGAAATATTAGTATGG